>DASXWX010000341.1:0-2878 GCA_036503395.1 Candidatus Limnocylindrales bacterium | reverse complement strand
GCCGGGTCGAGGCGGCCGTCGTCCCGCGTGAGCCGGCGAGTCACGGTGGCGCCCTCGGCGGGCTGCGGGATCGGTTCGGTCTTCCCCGCCAGCCACTCGGGCAGCGTCGCGACCAGGAGGTTCGCGGCGAGCGGCTCGAGGACCGTCTCGAGCTCGGGCGTCGTCGCCTCGTTGCCGACCTCCACGGTCGCCGAGACCGCCACGATCGGGCCCGTGTCGACGCCCGTGTCCATCCGGATGACGGTCACGGCCGTGTCCGCGTCGCCGGCCAGGATGGTGGCCGGGATCGGGCTCGCGCCGCGATGGCGCGGCAGCCGCGACGGGTGGAGGTTGAGCGCGCCGCGAGTGAGCTCGAGCAGCGGCGCCGGGACGATCTGGCCGTAGTCGGTCACGACGAGCAGGTCGGGCCGCAGCTCGAGGACCGAGGCGAGCGCGGCCGGTTCGGTCAGCCGCTCGGGCGTCAGGACGGTCTCGACTCCGAGGTCGGCCGCGAGCGACGCGATCGGCGTCGGCCTCGGGGTCGCCGAACGCCCGACCGGTCGCGGCGGCGCGGTCAGCACTCCCACGAGGTCGACCCCGGCGACGTTCGGGAGCGACGCGAGCGCCCGGAGCGTCGCGCGACCGAACCCACCGCTCCCGACGAAGATCGTCCGCGACCGCCGTCCCGGCTCGCGGTCCGCGGTCATGCGAGCGCGGACGTCGCCTCGCGGACCCCTTCCTCGTCCTCGTTGCTCTCGCCGACGGGGATCAGCTCGTCGAGCGAGTCGAGGTAGTCGATGTAGAGCTTGCCGTCGAGGTGGTCGAGCTCGTGCTGGAGCGCGCGGCCGAGCAGGCCGGACCCCGCGACCTTGATCCGCCGCCCGAAACGGTTCTGGGCCACGACCCACACCCGCTCGCGGCGGGTGACGTAGGCGACGTAGCCCGGGATCGACAGGCAGCCCTCGAGGTCGTTGTCGTCGCCCTCGCCACGGACGATCGTCGGGTTCACGAGCTCGTGGAGCCGACCCTCGACCTCGATCACGCAGGCCCGCAGCGGTTCGCCCAGCTGCGGCGCGGCCAGGCCGACGCCCGGCGCATGGCGCATCGTGTCCGCGAGGTCGTCGAGCAGCCCGTGGAGGAACCGCCCGAAGCTGTCGACCGGCTCGCCCTTGAGGCGGAGGCGCGGGTCGCCGAGGAGGACGATCGGGCGGACGCTCATGCGCCCGAGGATAGCGTCTAGACGGAGCCGCCCTCGGCCGGCTCGCTGCCGGTCGTGCCGCCGCCGGTCGTCGCCGACGAGTCGGCCTCGCTCTCGAGCGGCCCGGACGGCATTCCGCCGGTCGACCCGGTCGAGCCCGAGCCGCCGGACCCGGCGTCCTGCTGGGCGGCGGTCCGAAGCTCCTCGGCGAGCTGTCGCGACCGGTCCGCCAGGCGACGCCCGCCGACCTCGGTCGCGTCGGCCGCCTTGTGGGCGATCGGTCCGGCCTTCTCGGCCGCGAGCGCCGTCAGCTCGGCGGCCTTGGCTGCG
Source organism: Candidatus Limnocylindrales bacterium (assembly GCA_036503395.1). GTDB lineage: Bacteria > Chloroflexota > Limnocylindria > Limnocylindrales > CSP1-4 > DASSHA01. The sequence goes on along the minus strand of DASXWX010000341.1, from coordinate 1,371 downwards.
ATCTGGCGGGCGACCGGCGCCGCCTGGGTCGCGAGGTTGTCGATCATCGACTGGAGCTGGCCGAGCCACTCGCGGCCGCCGCCCGACGACGCCGTCCAGTCGTCGGCCGAGCTCGTCCAACCGCCGCTCGTGCCGGCGCTGCCGGTGGACTCGTCCGCCGCCTCGTCCGGTCCCCGCTGCTCGTTCATCCCGTCGGTCATCTCGATCGCTCCTGTCTCTCCCGTCCCGCCGGTCGATCCCCGCAGATCATCCCCCATTCGGGCGAAACGCGAATGAGGCGCCGAATCGCGGGTGGCGCGCTAGAGCAGGCTCTCGGGGTCGACGTCGATGCTCCACGGCGATCCGGGCACGGGATCGAGGAGGGCCACCGGATCGGCGCCGCGGAGGACGAGATGAAACCGCCAGCGACCGGAACGACGCGCGACGAACGCCGGCGCCGGCCCGACGACGCGGGCGGAGGGGGCGGCCTCCGACTCCGCACGGCGGCGCAGCTCGTTTGCCAGCTCGCGCGCCGCCGACTCCGCGGCCTCGCGCTCGGGGAGGGCGACCGTGAGCTTCACGAGCCGGCCGAACGGCGGCGAACCGAACGCCCGGCGGAGGTCGAGCTCGGCGTCGTAGAAGGCCTCGCGGTCGCCGTCGACGACCGCCCGGATCGCGGGATGGTCGGGCTGGTAGGTCTGGACGATCCCGAGACCGGGGCGCGACCCCGCCCGCCGCCCGGCGCGACCGATCGCCTGGACGAGGAGCTGGTACGTCCGCTCGGCCGCCCGCTCGTCGGGCAGGTTGAGGGCGATGTCGGCGGAGACGACGCCGACGAGCGCCACCTCCGGCACGTCGAGGCCCTTGGCGACGAGGCTGGTCCCGACGAGCACGTCGAGCCTGCCGCCGGCGAACGCATCGAGGACGCGGTCGGCCGCTCCCCGGCGCTCCGCGACGTCACGGTCGAGGCGTCCGATCCGGAGGTCCGGAAAGCGATCACGGACCTCGCGCTCGAGCCGTTCGGTGCCCCCGCCGAGATAGCGGATGCGAGGCGAGCGGCATGCCGGGCAGCGCGACGCGAGCGGAGCCGCGCTCCCGCAGTGGTGGCACCGAAGCGTGTACCCCGCCTGGTGGAACACGAGCGGGCGGCCGCATTCGGGACAGGCCTGCACGTGGCCGCAGTCACGGCAGACGACGACCGAGGCACTCCCGCGCCGATTGATCACCAGGATCGCCCGCTCGCCGCCATCCGCGTCGAGGGCAGAGATCGCCGCTGCCAGCCTGGCCGAGACGAGGCCGCGATTGCCGGCCGCGAGCTCGGCGCGGAGATCGACGACCTCGACCCTCGGCGGCTCGGCGCCGGCGGGGCGCGAGGGCAGGATCACCCGGCGG
>DASXWX010000340.1:0-1953 GCA_036503395.1 Candidatus Limnocylindrales bacterium | reverse complement strand
CGGGTGCTCGGTCGCGAGGCCCGGCCACGACAGCACGAGGACGATCGTGTCGGGGCAGCGCGCCCGGACCTCCCGCACGAGCGCGACCCCGTCGTGGAGGTCGGGCAGGCGCGGATCGATGACGACGACGTCGGGCGACAGGTCGTGACACAGGTCGAACGCGGTTCCGGCGTGACCGGTCTCGCCGACGACCTCGAGCTCGTCCCCGATCGCGAGCAGGCCCGACAGGCTGTCGCGGACGCGGTGGTCGGCGTCGACGACGACGACGCGCAGGGGACGCGAAAGGGAACTCGGCTGGGTCACGCACAAAGCGTGCCGCGGCGCGCTCCACCCGGCGAGCGACCGATGTCCTGCCCCGACTACGTCATTTGGCCGCGAGCTGGGCGGTCGGCTCCGGGGTCGCCGCGTCCGCGGAGGTCGCCGCGGACACCGCGACGGGTACCGAGACGGCGAGCCGCGTCCCGGCGCCCGGGCTCGAGTCGACGACCAGCTGGGCGCCCATTCGCGCCGCTCGGGCGTGCATCCCGGCGACGCCGAGATGGCCGGACGGGACCATCGTCGGGTCGAATCCCTTTCCGTCGTCCTCGATCGTGAGCCTGACCGTTCCGTCCACGCGGCGCAGGCCGATCCGGACCTGCCGGGCACCGGCGTGCTTGACGATGTTGTGCAGCGCCTCCTGGGCGATCCGATAGAGGCCGTCCTCGATATCGATGGGCAGCCGCTCGAGCGGCTCGGTGTCGAGGAGAATGGGCAGGCCGATCCGGCCCTCGACCGCGGCGCAGTGGGTCCGAAGCGCGTGGACGAGGCCGTCCTGCTCCAGGGAGCCCGGCCGGAGCTCGAAGATCAGCGAGCGCATCTCGGCGAGCGCGTCGCGCTGGAGGTTGCGGAGCGAGGCGATCTTCTCGCGCGCCGCGTCGACGTCGCGCGCGAGCAGCAGCTCGATCGTCCGGGTGATGAGCGTCATGCTGAACAACGCCTGGGTGACCGAGTCGTGGAGCTCGCGGGCGAGGTGAGCTCGCTCCTCGCTCGCGGCGAGCTCACCCGCCTGCCGGCGCAGGCCTCGCTCGAGGCGCTCGCGCTCGGTCATGTCGCGGACGGACCCGTTCGCGCCGGCGAAGCGACCGTCCTCGATCCGCGACTGGGCGGTGAACTCGGCCGGGACGGCGTGGCCGTCCTTGTGGAGCAGCTCGAGACGGCCTCGGAGCTCCTGCGCGCCCTCCGCCATCTCGGCCGTCCAGTCACGCTGCGCGACCTCGGCCGACGACCCGTGGACGAGCGCCCCGAAATGCCGCCCGAGGAGCTCGTCGGGCGTCCAGCCCGTCAACCGTTCGGCCGTATCGGACAGGAAGGTGAACCGGCCCTCGGAATCGATCGCCCAGATGAGGTCCGGGGAGTTCTGGACGAGGTGTCGGTAACGCGACTCCGATTCCTGGAGCTGCTCGAGGAGGCGGCTGTTCATGACCGCGATCGCGGCGTGGTCGGCGAGCCCCTGGAGGAGCGCGGCCTCGTCCTCCCCGAACTCCCGGGGCTCACGGTACGAGAGTGCGAGCGTGCCGAGGACGTCGCCGCCGGGCGAGCGGAGCGGCGCCGCCGACATCGCGCGGATGCCGAGCCGGCTCGCGAAGTCCTGGGCCGGCTCCTCGCTGATCCGCGGGTCGACGGCGTAGTCGAACGTCCAGGTCACGCGGTTCTCGCCGGCGGCCAGGCCGTTGATCCCGGTCCCGACCGGGAACCGCCTGGAGCGGAACCACGCGTCGGTCTCGTCGTCGAGTCCGCCGGACACGACGACGGGGTCGAGGAACCGTCCACCGTCTTCCAGGAGCGTGAGGTGGCCGCCGTCGGAGCCGAGGAGCCGGCGCGCTTCGTCGACGATCTGCTCGAGGACCTCGTCGGGCTGGCGGAGCGCGGTCAGCCGGGCCGCGATCTCGCGGAGGGCGCGTTCCGCGGCGACTC
>DASXWX010000339.1:0-12875 GCA_036503395.1 Candidatus Limnocylindrales bacterium | reverse complement strand
GGATCTTGAGGCTGATCGTGATCCCGAACAGGACGCCCTCGACGGTGAACGGGCGGCCGAGGATGACGATCGGGAGGAGCGGCGTCCGGCCGTTGTAGTACATGAAGCCGTTGATGATCGTGAGGACCGTGAACACGATTGACAGCAGCGCGAGCAGCCGGACGAAATAGCCGAGCGGGATGCTCGCGATCCGCCACAGCACGAGCGCGAGGGCGATCAGGGCGATCAGCACGACCGGATTGAACGAGCCGAGGCTGACGAGCCAGAAGACCGTCACGAGGAGCAGCTTCGTGAGCGGGTTGAGGGCGTGGATCGGCGTCTGACGCCGGGCGTGGCGGAGGGCGAGAACGGTCACGCGGACGCCTCCGCGACCGGAGCCGGAGCGGCCCCTGCGGGCGAGACGATCACGGCACCCAGCTCGTCGACCGAGAGCGCGCCGGTTGGGCCGATCGACGGCTCGAGGGCCTGGGCCAGCCGGGCGGCCTGGGGTGGCTCGAGGTAGGTCTCACGCAGGACGTCGGGTCGGGCGAAGACGTCCCGCGTCGGGCCGTCGAGCAGGACGCGGCCGAGCCCGAGGACCACGGTCCGGGGCGCGTATCGCGCGACGAGGTCCATGTCGTGGGTGATCATGATCACGGTCGTCCCGAGGCGGTTGAGGTCGAGCGCGATCTCGCAGAGCCGGTAGCGGCCGGCGTAGTCCTGGCCCGTCGTCGGCTCGTCGAACACCAGGACGAGCGGGCGCATCGCGACGATCGACGCGACGGCGACCTTGCGTCGATCGCCGAAGCTGAGCTTGAACGGGTAGACGTCGCCCGACGCGGTGAGGCCGGTCAGCTCGAGCGCGGCCGCGATCCGGTCCTCGCGCTCGGCCTCGGGCACGCCGACGTTCTGGAGCCCGAACGCGATCTCCTCACGGATCGACATCCGGAAGAGCTGCGTGTCCGGGTTCTGGAGGACGACGCCGATCCGTCGTGGCAGCGCCCGCGCGGTCCGGTTCGTGACGGTCTCGCCTTCGACCCGGATCTCGCCGCTCGAGGGCCGCAGCAGGCCCGCCAGGCACTTGACCAGCGTCGACTTGCCCGACCCGTTCTGGCCGATCAGGGCCAGGAACTCCCCGCGCCCGATCGACAGGTCGATCCCGTCGAGGGCGCTCGAGCCGGTGTGCGGGTAGGCGTAGTGGAGGTCCTCGACCTCGATCACGCGCTCCTCCGCCCGGGCCCGGTGGTCGTCGGATCCGGGGGCCGTCGTCGGTCGGTCAGCGGTGGTGGGGATCACGAGCACGGCATGCTCGTCGATCGCATCGGCGATCGCTTGCGCGGCCCCGGATACGGTGAGGGCCGGCGGCGGCGCGAGCGGCGGCGTCAGACGAGCCTGGACCCGGACGACCTCGGGGACCGCCACGCCGACCCTGTCGAGCAGGTCGATCCGGGCGAAGACGTCGGCCGGCGGTCCGTCGGCCACGACGCGCCCGCCCTCGAGGACGATGACGCGGCGGGCGTGCTTCGCGACGGCCTCACTGGCGTGGGTCGCGACGACGATCGTGGCGCCTCGCTCGGCGTTGAGCCGCTCGAGGACCTCGAAGGTCTCGTCCGTGCCGATCGGGTCGAGCTGCGCCGTCGGCTCGTCGAGCACGAATATCTGCGGCCGGACCACGAGTCCGGCGGCGATCGCGAGGCGCTGCTTCTGGCCGCCCGACAGCTCCTCGGGCGCGGCTTCCTCGAAGCCCGACAGGCGAACGGTCGCGAGGGCGTTCGCCACGCGCTCGACCAGGTCGGCCCGCGGGACGCCGAGGTTCTCGGCCGCGAACGCGACCTCTGATCGGACCGTGGTCGCGAGGATCTGCGCGTCGGGATCCTGGAGGACCACCCCGACGTGCTCGGCGAGCTCGTAGACGTGGTGGTCGGTCGTGACGAGGCCGTCGATCTCGACCGTGCCCGCGAGCGTTCCCCCGATCACGTTCGGGATGACGCCGTTGAGCATCAGGCAGAGGGTCGTCTTGCCGGCGCCGTTCGGTCCGAGAACGGCGACGAACTCGCCGGCCGCGATCTCGAGGTCGAGGTCGCGCAGCGCGGGCTCCGCCCCGGGATAGGCGAACGTCACCCCGCTCGCGCGGACCGCGGGAGGACGCGTGGCGCCGTCGGGCGAGGTCGCTGGCGGCGCGACGGTCACGATCTGATCGGGTTCGATCGTCAGGCGGGTCGGCCGGACCGGCGGAGGAACCACCCTGCGGCGACGAGGACGAGACCGACCACCAGCACGATCAGGCCGATGCCGCCGTCGCTCGAGGTGATGTCGGCCCTCGCGCTTGCGTCGGCGAAGACGATGCTGTAGACCCGCAGCGCCCCGAACGCGGCGAGGACGCCGCCGAGCGCCAGCACCCACAGTCCGATGTCGCGACTCATGACGGGTCCTCCTCCACGAGCGTGTTCTGCATCCGCCGCAGTCCGGAGCGGCGGAGGGCGACGATGCTGAGCGTGATCACGACGGCGCTCGCGATCGAGATCGGCACGACATAGCCGATCCAGGCGGCGTAGTTCACCGCGTTGGCCGTCTCGATCGGAAAGCCGAGCCGCCAGTTGTAGACGCCGATCCACGGCACCATCCAGCTCGTGCAGCCGATGAAGGACACGCCGAGGACGCCGAGGAACATCCGGATGCGATCCGAGGCCGGGTCACGCACCCAGCGCCACAGGAAGCCGCCGGCGAGGTAGTTGACGATCAGCAGGGCGAGGCCCGCGTATGCCCACAGCCAGCCGAGCGAATAGGTCGGCTCGGTCGGGCTCCCGAACTGGGCGTCCACCCCGAGCGCATTGCGATACGGGACGATCAGCACGAAGGCGATCCAGAAGACCGCCCAGGGAATGAAGAACTTCGTGTACTTGCGGTCCGACGCGAGGCCCCAGTAGAGCGCGATGAAGCTGCCCGAGAGGTTCGCGTCGATGATGAACAGCGGATACGAGCCCGGCGACAGGAACATCCCGATCAGGCCGCCGATGAGCGCGGCCACGAAGCCGGCCCACGGCCCGAGGACGATCCCCGCCAGCGGCGCGAAGATGATCATCCCCGCGGAGACGTAGCCGCCGCCCGAGAGATAGAAGAGCATCGGGACGATGCTGAGGGCGCCCACGAGCGCCCCGAACAAGGCCACCCAGGAGATGGGCGCGCCCAGGACCGTGGCCATGCCCCGTCCCTGGAACTCGCGCGCCCCTGCCGTCTCACCACCCGCCATCGGTCACCCTCCGTGTGGTCGCGCTCGACCCCCCGATGCGGCGCTGCTCCCCGTATTAGTGGCCGCGGCGGCCCGCGCGTCAATGCTGTATCTGCTCGGAACCTCTCCTAAACTCACTGCCACGGGGGCCACTGAGGGTGTTGTGCGCGCGATCGTCCTCGAACAGACCGGGCGTCCGACGCGGCTCGAGGAGCTCGAGCTCGATCCTCCGAGGACCGGCGAGGTCCTCGTCCGGCTCGAGGCGAGCGGGATCTGCCATTCGGACCTCCACGTCCGCGACGGCGAATGGGAGCGACCCGGACCGATCGTTCTCGGCCACGAGGGCGCCGGCGTCATCGAGGCGGTCGGGCCCGGCGTCGCCGACCGATCCGTCGGCCAGCGGGTCGCGCTCTCCTGGTACTACCCATGCCTTGCCTGCGCGGCCTGTCAGTCGGGCCGCCAGTGGCTGTGCGACGCGACCCGGGCGCTCGACCACCGGCTGCCGGACGGCTCGTCACGTGTCCACCGCGACGACGGCCAGGAGGTCCTCGCCTACCTCGCCATCGGCACGCTGGCGGAACGGACCGTGGTCCCGGCTTCGGCGGCGATCCCGATCCCCGCGATCGTCGCGCCGGAGGTCGCCGCCCTCATCGGCTGCTGCGTGACGACCGGGGTCGGGGCGGTGCTCAAGACGGCCGAGGTGCCGGCCGGCGCGAGCGTGGCCGTGTTCGGGCTCGGCGGCGTCGGGCTGTCGGTCGTCATGGGCGCGGTGGTCGCCGGCGCGACCCGCGTCGTCGCGATCGACCGCGTCCCGGCCAAGCTCGATCTCGCCCGCGAGCTCGGCGCGACCGACACGATCAAGGCGACGGATGCCGAGGCGACGATCGCGGCGGTCCGCGCGGCCAGCCGGGGCGGGCCTGACTTCGCCTTCGAGGCCGTCGGGCTGCCGGCGACGATCGAGCAGGCCATCGGGGTCCTGCCGCGGGGCGGCACGGCGGTCCTCGTGGGGCTCACGCCGTTCGGCCAGCGCGCGTCGTTCGAGGCCTTCCCGTTCGTCGACGGTGCCCGCCGGCTCCTCGGCTCGAACTACGGCTCGGCCGTGGCCGCGGTCGACTTCCCGCGCTACGCAGACCTCCACCTCGACGGCCGGCTGCCGATCGACCGCCTGGTGGAGCGTCGGATCGGGCTCGGCGAGGTGGAGGATGCGTTCGAGCAGATGCGGCAGGGCCGGTTCGCGCGACAGGTCGTCACGGACTTCGCGCCATGAGCGCGACGAGCGAGCGGCCGGCCGGCGGCCTGTCGGCGCTCGCGGCTGCCGTCCGCGAGGGCCGCGTCTCGGCGGCCGACCTCGTCCGCCGCTCGCTCGAGCGGATCTCGGCGGCCGCCGACCTCAACGCGGTGACCGCGCTCCGACCGACCGATGCTCTCGCCGAAGCGGAGGCGCTCGCTCGACGCCTCGCCGAGGCCCGCGCGATCGGTGCCGAGGTCGACCTCCCGCTCGCGGGGCTGCCGCTCCTGGTCAAGGAGACCGAGCGCTGCCTGGGGCTGCCGACGACCTACGGCTCGCGCCTCTTCGCCGGCGCGCCGCCGGCCGACCGGTGGGGCCTCGTGCCGGGTCGGCTCGTGGCCGCGGGCGCGATCGCGGTCGGCAAGACGAACGTCCCCGAGTTCGCGCTCGAGGGCTACACCGCCAACGACGTCTTCGGTGTCACCCGCAATCCCTGGGCGCCCGAGTGGTCGCCGGGCGGCTCGTCGGGCGGCTCGGGCGCGGCGGTCGCGGCCGGCCTCGCCCCGCTCGCCACCGCCACAGACGTCGGCGGGTCGATCCGGATCCCGGCCTCGCTCTGTGGGCTCGTCGGGTTCAAGCCCACCGGCGGCCTCATCGGCCGTGACCCGGACCTGCCGACGCTCGACCTCAACAACCACGGCCCGCTCACGACGAGCGTCGCCGACGCGCGGCTTCTCCTCGGGATCCTGGCCGGGCCGACCCCGGGCGATCCGTTCTCCCCGCCGCGGCACCCGATCGGCCCAGGCGGCCGCCCGGGACGGCTGCTGGCGACCCACCGCCTAACCGGCTCGCCCGACGACATGGCCCGACCACTCCCGGACCGCGTCGAGGCGCGGTTCGCGGCCGCCCTCGACGCGGTCGAGCGGGAGGTCGGGCTGGGCCTCCGCGTGGATCGTGTCGCCCCCATGTCGATCCTCCCAGACGGGGTCGATCCCGAGGACTGGTTCCGGATCGTCGCGATCGAGCAGCTCGAAGCGCTCGGCGGGCGTGAGCGCCTCGAGCACGACAGGGCGCTCCTGTCGGCATCGGCCCGAGGGACGTTCGAGGCGGCCGCCGACGTCCCGGCGTCGGACTATCACGCCGCCCGTCGGCGCCGCTACGCGTACACCCGGCATCTCGACGAGGCCCTCGGCGACGACTCGATCCTGCTGACGCCGACGCTCACCGTCGACGGGTGGTCGGCCGAGGGCCGGCTCCCCGGCGAGGACGAGCCGGGGCCGCCGTCATGGGTCTACGCGGTCGAGCTCGCCAACTTCGGCGGCCACCCCGCGGTGTCACTGCCGGCGGGGCGGTTCGAGAACGGGGTCCCCTTCGGGCTCCAGGCCGTCGCCCCTCGCGGCCGCGACGACCTCCTGCTCTGGTTCGCGGCGGCCTGGGAGGCCGCCCGGCCGTGGCCGCTCACGGCGCCCGACTACGAGCCGTTCGAGGCCGGTCTCATCTGATCAGGCCGGCGGCTCGGGGTCCTCGATCGGAGGGAGCAGCTCGCCCTCGGTGATGAGACGACTGCTCCGGCCCTTCGTGAAGAACGACCACGCCCAGCGCACGGTGACCACGACGCGGTTCGCGAAGCCGATCAGGTAGAAGATGTGGATCGCCAGCCACATGACCCAGGCGACCTTCCCGGACAGCCGGCCGAACGGTCCGAGCCAGCGGATGTCGGCCACGCCCGCGAGCCGCCCGATGGTGGCGACGTCGCCCTTGTCCGTGTAGCGGAACGCCTCCGTCGGCTCACCCGAGACCCGGCGACGGATCTCGCGGGCCACGTAGCTGCCCTCCTGGATGGCCGCCGGGGCGACTCCCGGCACCGGCTTGCCGTTGGCCTGCCTTGCGATCGCGAGGTCGCCGACGACGAAGATCTCGGGGTGGCCCGGGATCGTCAGGTCCGGGCCGACGCCGATCCGGCCGGCCCGGTCCGTCGTGACCCCGACGGCGTGCGCCACCTTCGGCCCGAACGACGTCGCCTGGACGCCGGCCGCCCACAGGACGGTCCGCGCCGGAATCCGCTCGTCGCGACCGTCCCGGCCATCCCCGCCGACATGGACGGTCACGCTCCGGCCGTCGATCTCGCGGACCGGGCTGCCCGTTCGGACCGTGACGCCGAGCCGCTCGAGCTGGCGCTTGGCCGCCCGCGACAGGCGCTCGGGGTAGGTCGGCAGGATCCGGTCGAGGGCCTCGACGAGGACGATCCGGGCGGCCTCGGGCCTGATGGAGCGAAAGTCATGGCGGAGGGTGTCGTTCGCGATCTCGCCGAGCGCGCCGGCCAGCTCCACCCCGGTCGGTCCGCCACCGATGACCACGAAGGTCATCCACTCGGCGCGAAGGGCGGGGGTCGCCTCGCGCTCCGCCGCCTCGAACGCGATCAGGATGCGACGCCGGATCTCGATGGCGTCCTCGACGGTCTTGAGCCCCGGGGCCCGCGCCGCCCACTCGTCGTGGCCGAAGTAGGCGTGCCTGGCCCCCGTTGCAACGACGAGCGTGTCGTAGTCGATCGGGCCGCCGTCGGAGAGGAGGACGCAGCGTCGCTCGGGATCGATCCCGACTGCCTCGCCGAGCAGGACGGTCGTGTTCGGCTGCTTGCGGAAGATCGCCCGCAGCGGCTGGGCGATCTCACCGGGGCTGAGCGCTCCGGTGGCCACCTGGTAGAGCAACGGCTGGAAGAGGTGGAAGTTGCGGCGATCGACGAGGGTGACGTCGAGAGCCTCGTCGCCGGCGAGGCCGCGGGTCGCGTAGAGCCCGCCGAAGCCGCCGCCGACGATCACCACGCGGTGGGGAGCAGGAGCGGGCGGGCCCTCGGGGTCGAGGGGAGCGGTCGGGGCGGGCTCGGCGGTCATCGGCTGCATCGTAGGCAGCAACGGCCGTCGCGGCGATCGGATGTCGCCAGGCGAGGTGCCCCGGGCCGCAGACGGTCGCTCGTGCCAAATAGCGACGGGAGTGGTGCAAGGAAGGGCCAGAGGCCGAAGAGACGGGTCGGGCCGGGCCGTCCGCGCACGGATAGAGCCGCTCGTGGCGCCAGCGAAGCGGCTGGACGTGGATAGCACCACCGGCATCGATATTCGGCAACGGCGGCCCGGGGTCGTGCCCGCGTCGCAGGCGCGGTGCGCTACGCGGCCGTCGCCTCGGGCGGGGTCACCGCTTCCCCCGCACCCACGCTCGGGCGGTAGGCGGCGAGCTCGGGAAAGAGCCGAGCGACGACGGCGACCCCGATGATGCACAGGAGCCCGCCCGACACGACCGAGACCTGCGCGCCGACGACCGAGGCGAGCGTCGCGGCCTCGAGGTCGCCCAGCCGGGGGCCGCTCGTGACGACGAGACTGTGGAGGGCGGTGAGCCGCCCGCGCAGCTGATCGGGCGTCTCGAGCTGGAGAGCCGTGGTCCGGAAGACGGCCGACAGGACGTCGGCGGCCCCGGCGGCCGCGAGGAAGGCGAGCGCGAGCGGAAACGAGAACGTCGCCAGTCCGAAGGCCGCGATGGCAGCGCCCCAGGCGACGACCGCCGCGATCACGGCCCGGCCGACGTCGCGGACGCGCCCGACCCAGCCGGACAGGAGGGCGCCCAGGAAGGCGCCGACGCCCGGCGCGGCGGCGATGAGGCCGAAGCCCTCCGGGCCGACGTGGAAGACGTCGAGGGCGAGGACCGGGAAGAGCGCGGCCGGCATCCCGAAGACCATCGCGTTGAGGTCGATGACGAACGTCGAGAGGAGGAGCCGGTGGCCGAAGGCGAATCGGAGGCCCTCGGCGATCGCGGCGAGCCCGGGCCGCGTCGCCCCCGACAGCGGCGGAAGCGGCCGGATGAGGAGGACCGCCACCATCGACGCCGCGAACGTCACGACGTCGACGAGGTATGCGCCGCCGATCCCGACTGCCGCGATGAGGAGGCCGCCGACCGCGGGCCCGATCACCTGGGCGGCCTGCGAGTTGAGCTGGTTGAGCGCGATCGCGGCCGGCAGCCGCTCGGGCGGCACGATCCGGGCGATCGACGCCGACCGCGCGGGCTGATCGATCGCGCCGAACCCGGCAGCGACGAAGGCGACGACGAGGATCGCGACGAGCGGCGGCGGCTCACCGAGGACGCCGAACGCGATGAGCGCCAGGGCGAGGCTGGTGGCCGTCAGCACGGTCTGGGTCACGAACAGGAGGCGCCGCCGGTCGACGGCGTCGGCGATCGACCCACCGAACAGCGCGAACAGGATGATCGGGACGAGCTGGGCGGCGGTCACCGCGGCGATGGCCAGGGGCGATCCGGTCAGGGCGTACGCCTGGAACGGGAGCGTGATGCGGGTGATCTGGTTGCCGATCCCGCTCACGACCTGGCCGCTCCAGAGCAGCCGGAAGTCGCGGTCGCGCCGGAGTGGCGCGACGTCGAGGAAGAGGCCTCGCAACCGCTCGCGACGGGCCGGGCGGCTCGGCTGAGGGCCCGAGTCGGGGTCGCTCACCTCGCCGGGGAGCGGTTAGCCGGCCGGACGAAGGGCCGCCTGCGCCGCCGCGAGACGCGCGACCGGGACCCTGAACGGCGAGCAGGAGACGTAGTTGAGGCCGATCGAGTGGCAGAAGGCGATGGAGTCGGGGTCGCCACCGTGCTCGCCGCAGATGCCGATCTCGAGGCCCGGGCGGGCGGCTCTCCCCTTCTCCACGGCGAGCCGCATCTCGCTGCCGACACCGATCGTGTCGAGCGTCTGGAAGGGATTCGCCGGCAGGATCTTGTCCTCGACGTAGGTCAGGAGGAAGCCGCCCTCGGCGTCGTCCCGGCTGTAGCCATACGTCATCTGGGTCAGGTCGTTCGTGCCGAAGCTGAAGAACTCGGCGTGCTTCGCGATCTCGTCGGCAACCCAGCAGGCGCGCGGGATCTCGATCATTGTCCCGAACTTGAAGTCGACGGGTTCGCCGGCCGCGTCGACGACCGCCTCGGCCTCGGCGTCGAGGAGCGCCCGCGTCCTGGCCAGCTCGTTCGGGTGGCCGACGAGCGGGATCATGATCTCGGGGTGCGGGTCGGCGCCGCCCCGCTTGACCACGACCGCGGCGTTCAGGATCGCCCGCGTCTGCATCTTCACGAAGTCGGGGATCATCAACCCGAGCCGGATGCCGCGGAGCCCGAGCATCGGGTTCTGTTCGCGGAGGGACTCGACCGCGGCGAGGAGGCGCCGCTGCTCGGTGAAGTGCGGATCGTCCTCGGAGGTGTTGAGCGTTCGCAGCCGGGTCACCTCCTCGAGGAGCTGCTCGTGGCTCGGCAGGAACTCGTGGAGGGGCGGGTCGATCAGGCGGATGATGACCGGCAGGCCGCTCATCGCCCGCAGGATCCCCTCGAAGTCGCCCTGCTGGAGGCGCTCGAGCTTGGCCATCGCGCCGTCGAAGCGGGCAATCGCAGTCGTCTCGGCCTCCGAGCGATCGCCTGCGGCCCTCGCCTTCGCTCGCGTCGCCTGGAACGCGACGAGGATCGCGTCGCGAACGATGTCGAGCCGCTCGCCCTCGCGGAACATGTGCTCGGTGCGGCAGAGGCCGATGCCCTGGGCGCCGTACGAGCGGGCCTGGGCGGCCTCCTCGGGCTTGTCGGCGTTCGTCCAGACCTGGAGCCGGCGGACCTCGTCGGCCCAGCCCAGGATCGTCTGGAGCTCGGGCTGATCCTCGAACCGCGCCTCGCGGGTCGGCACCTGGCCCAGGTAGACCTCGCCGGTGTTGCCGTCGACGCTGATCCAGTCGCCCTCGGCGAACTCGGTCCCGTTCGCGCTCGCGGTCCGCGTCCGATAGTCGACGTGGAGCTCGGCGCAGCCGGCGACACACGGCTTCCCGATCTGTCGGGCGACGACCGCGGCGTGCGAGGTCGCCCCGCCGCGCGCGGTGAGGATGCCCTCGGCCGCGGCCATGCCGTGGAAGTCGTCGGGCGACGTCTCGACGCGGACGAGAACGACCTTCTCGCCGCTCGCCGCCTGCTCCGCGGCGCGGTCGGCGTTGAAGACGGCCTTGCCGACTGCCGCGCCCGGTGACGCGTTGAGACCCCTGGCGATCCCCTTCGCCTGCTTGAGCCCATCGGGGTCGAACTGGGGCCGAAGGAGCTGGTCGACCTGCGCCGGCTCGACCCGGGCGACCGCCTCCTCCTTGGAGATCACGCCCTCGTCCACCATGTCGACGGCGATCTTCACCGCGGCCGCGGCCGTCCGCTTGGCGTTGCGGGTCTGGAGCATGTAGAGCCGGCCGCGCTCGATCGTGAACTCGAGGTCCTGGACGTCCCGGTAGTGGCCCTCGAGCGACCGACCGATCCGGTCGAACTCGGCGTAGACGTCGGGCCAGCGATCGCGCATCTCGGCGATCTCGATCGGCGTCCGGATGCCGGCGACGACGTCCTCGCCCTGGGCGTTCGGCAGGAACTCGCCCTGCAGCTCGCGGCGGCCGTCGACGGTGTTGCGGGTGAACGCGACGCCCGTCCCGGAGTCGTCCCCCATGTTCCCGAACACCATCGTCACGACGTTGACGGCCGTGCCGAGATCGTCCGGGATCCGGTTGAACTTGCGATAGTCGCGAGCCCGCTGCCCGAACCACGAGGCGAAGACGGCCTTGATCGCGAGATCGAGCTGCTCGTACGGGTCGGTCGGGAAGTCCCGGCCCGTGTCCTCCTTCACGATGCGCAGGTACGCATCGACGACCTCGCGCAGCGCGGCGGAGTCGAGGTCGGTGTCCTGCGTCGCGCCGTGGGCGTCCTTGGCCTCGTCGAGGGCCTCGTCGAAGCGCTCGCCGGCGACGTCCATGACGATCCGGCCGAACATCTGGATGAACCGCCGGTAGGCGTCCCAGCCGAACCGCTCGTTGCCGGTCAGCCTGATGAGGCCCTGCAGGGTCTCCTCGTTGAGACCCAGGTTGAGGACCGTGTCCATCATCCCGGGCATCGAGATCCTGGCTCCGGAGCGGACGCTCACGAGGAGCGGGTTCCTGGCGTCACCGAAGCCCTTGCCCGTCTCCTCCTCGACCTCCCTCACCGCAGCCAGGACGTCGTCCCAGAGCCCGTCCGGCAACTGCTCGCCGTTCGCGAAATAGTCGTTGCAGGCCTCGGTCGTGATCGTGAACCCGGGCGGCGTCGGCAGGCCCGCGAGAGTCATCTCCGCGAGACCGGCGCCCTTGCCGCCGAGCAGGTCGCGCATGCCGGCATTGCCCTCGGCTCGCCCATCGCCCCACGCGTAGATGTAGCGCCTGGATGCCTTGTGGGCGCGCTCGGTCGCGGGCGTGAGGGTCTCGGCCATTCGGGGCTCCTCGGGTGGTCGGCTGCCGTTCGATTGTACGCGCCGAGCCGGCCCCGACTCCTCCGCCGGCCCGGCTACACTCGGGCCCGATGACCGACGTCGCCGCGGCGCCCGCCTCGATCGTCGCGGACGCGCCGCAGTACAACGCCCGCCTGGTCCGGCGGATCGACGATAACGAGAGCCTGGCCCGCTTCTGGGTGAAGTTCGACGGCGATCCCGTCGCGTTCGCGCCCGGCCAGTACATGACGATCGGCGTCTACCCGGGCGAACGGATCGCCCAGCGCCCGTACTCCGTCGCGTCCGACCCCGGCGTCGCCGGGACTGAGGGCTACGAGTTCTACGTCCGGCTGGTCTCCGAGGGCCTGTTCACGCCGCTCCTGTGGGAGCTCCCGGTCGGCCACCGGATGCGGATGATCGGGCCGAAGGGCAAGTTCATGCTCCAGCCGGACGACGACCGGGTCCACCTCTTCATCTCGTCCGGGACCGGCAACGCGCCCTTCGTCTCGATGATGACGTCGATGCTCCGGGAGGGCCGACCACGGCGGGTGGTCTTCCTGAACGGCGTGTCGTACGCGAACGACCTCGGCTACCGGGAGCTTCTCGAAGGCTGGGAGCATTCCGGCGAGTACCCGGTGACGTTCGTCCCGACCGTGTCGCGGCCGCAGGACCGGGCGAACGCGGGGTGGTCCGGACGGACCGGCCGCGTCGAGACGATCGTCGAGCCGGTCGTCCGCGAGATGGGACTCGGGCCGGAGAACGCGATCGCCTATATCTGCGGCAACCCCGACATGATCATCAACGCCGAGGCGACGCTGCTCGCGCTCGGCTTTCCCGAGGAGCAGATCCGCAAGGAGCTTTACTGGCCGAAGGGCAAGGAGCCTGGACGCACGATCCCCTGAGGGAGCGTCCTACGTGGCCGCGCGGCCCCCGACGAGCACTGCCCAGAGCAGGATCGCGATGAAGATCGCGAGCAGCGCGAGCCCGATCGCGATCCAGGGCGGTGAGGATGGCGGGGCAGTCACGCTCGACTCGTCGCCGGCCGGCTCGGTCTCGTAGTCCCTGCGTTCGGACGGCCTGATCGGGTCGCTGCCGATCCCGCCTGCGCCGGGCGGCTGCCCGGTCGGTTCGCCGGTCGCGGTCTCCTCGACCGCGCT
>DASXWX010000338.1:0-2290 GCA_036503395.1 Candidatus Limnocylindrales bacterium | reverse complement strand
GGCCTCGCGAGCGAAATCGGCAGCGGCTCTGCCGCGAGCGTCGCCGTTCCCTTCACCGCGGGGCCGCTCCACGGCTGGTCGCTCGCGGTCTCGGATCAGCCGCCACCGACGGCGCTGCCCCTGCCGGCCCTCGCCGCGCTCGGGCTGCTGACGGCGCTGCTCGTCGGGCTCGCGGTCTGGATGGCCCGCCAGGTCCTCGCGCCGGCGGTCGAGCTCGAGCATTCGCGCCAGCGGCTCGGTGAGCTCTACGACGCGGCCCAGAACGCCGCCCGGGTCGACTTTCTCACGAACCTCGGCAATCACCGCGCGTTCCAGGAGGAGCTGGACCGGCAGGTGGCTGCCGCGCGGCGCTACCACACGCCGCTCGCCCTCCTGCTGATCGACCTCGACGAGTTCAAGCCGGTCAACGACACGCTCGGTCACGCGGTCGGCGACGACCTGCTGGCCCAGATCGGCGATCTCATCCGGGCGACGATGCGGACGGCCGACGCAGGCTTCCGGACCGGCGGCGACGAGTTCGCGATCATCCTCCCCCAGACCGACGGCGCCGGCGCCGACGACCTCGGTCGACGCCTCCTGACGCGCTGTCTCGAGGAGCGACGCGAGGGCCGCTACCGGCGACCCATCTCGTTCTCGGCCGGGGTGAGCGCCTACCCGGACGAGGCCACCAGCCGCCTCCAGCTCTATGCCCAGGCCGACGCCGCGCTCTACCGAAGCAAGCGCGCCGGCCGGACCGTGATCAGCCGCTTCAATCCCGAGCAGGACCGCTCCCTCATCGACGAGCATCTCCGGGCCGAGCTCCGGTCGCGGCTGGCGTCGATCATCGAGGGGCGGACGCTGACCGCCCTCTACCAGCCGATCTTCAATCTCGGCGAGAAGCGGCTCATCGGTGTCGAGGCGCTCGTCCGGTCCGCGACCGACGACGGCTTCGCCGGTGCGGGCGGCCTCTTCGAGGCGGCCCACGTCACCGGTCAGATCGTCGACCTCGACCGGGCGGCGCTCCACGTCGTGACCGAACACCTCGAGGCGCTCCCGCCCGAGGTCCTCCTGACGCTCAACCTCTCGCCCCGCAGCTTCGAGTCGGGTGAATTCAGCGCCGCGGCGCTGCTCCGGATCCTCGCGGCGCACGGCATGGAGCCGAACCGCGTGATCCTCGAGCTGACCGAGCGCGAGCAGATCTCTGACATCGACCGGGTGCGCTCCGCGATCGACAGCCTCCGGGCTGCCGGGATGCGCGTCGCCGCCGACGACGTGGGCGCCGGCAACGCCGGCCTCCGCCTCCTCAGCCAGATCCAGTTCGACGTCGTGAAGATCGATCTCTCGCTCATCCAGGCCAACGCCCGCCGCGAGCCGGTGAGCTCCGTCCTCTCGTCGCTCGTCGACCTCGCCAACCGCTGGGGCGCGCTCACGATCGCGGAAGGCATCGAGACGGCCGCCCAGCTCGAGACCGTCCGGTCCATCGGCGTCGACGCCGCGCAGGGCTACTTCCTGGGCCGCCCGTCGACCCTGCCGATCGCGGTCGGCCAGTCGTTCCCGACCACGACCCAGACGTTCGACTTCAGCACAGCGCTCGAGGCCCGGAGGCGGCTCGCCCGCGTCGCCGGCTGAGGCATCGGTTCACGGGGCTCCACGTACACTCCGGCCCCGGAGAGGTGGCAGAGCGGTCGAATGCGCCGGTCTTGAAAACCGGAGACCGAAAGGTCCGTGGGTTCGAATCCCACCCTCTCCGCCAGGCTGATCGTCATGCGTCGTGCCTCTCTCCCGATCGCCCGGGACGATCAAAATCGGAGCGGACGCGTCGGAGTGATCGGCAGCGGCGATCGAAATGACGCGAAGCCGCCGCGGACGCAGCCTGGTCGATCGGTCGGGGCGATCTCGGCGACCGGGCGGAGCCGAATTTGATCGCTGGGGACGATCGCAGGAGGGCTCGCGATCGCGTCGCCGGGACCCGCGCGTCGAGCGCTTGACCGTCTTGCGCCGGCCCGCCTATCCTGCCGGCCACATCACGAATAGCGGCTGTGAACGGGACGAGTACCCGTCGCGGCGCCGACAAAGAGACCCGGCGGCTGGTGCGAGCCGGGACGGCGACGGCGGTGAATGGACCCGGGAGCCTCCGGACCGAACCGAGCGGGCTTATGAAGCCCGACCAGTAGGCTCCGGCGCAGAGCGCCAGCGATAACGGGCAGCGCCGATCGGTCGTCGAGCAGACGGCCCGTCGGTCAGGAGAGCGCGGCTTCGCCGAATGCGGGTGGCACCGCGGAAGGGTCAGACCTTTCGTCCCGGGACGAAA
>DASXWX010000337.1:0-3360 GCA_036503395.1 Candidatus Limnocylindrales bacterium | reverse complement strand
AGGGAGTCCGCGACGCGTCGGCCTACGTCGAGGCCAAGCTGGCCGACATCGAGGGCGAGATCTTCGAGCCCGAGCCCTCGTAGCGCATCATCTCCGCGTGGCCCTTGACGTCTGGATCCCCGGCGACGCGCCGCCGGAGGCGCACGAAGCGCTCGCGGACTCCCCCGTCAGCCTCCACGAATACCCACCGGCGGGTGGCTGGCCCGAACCGAAGCCGCACGCCGACCTGCTCGTGATCGTCGAGCCCGAGCCGGCGCTCGACGCGATCGCCCACCTCGAGGGCATTCCCGCGATCCAGGCGCTCTGGGCCGGCGTCGACGCGATCGCCGACCGCATTCCGGACGGCATCACCCTCTGCGACGCGAGCGGGGTCCACGACGTCGGCGTCGGCGAGTGGGTGATCGGTGCGATCATCGCCTCGTTCCGCGACTTCCCGACCTACGCCCTCGCCCAGGCCGAGCAGCGCTGGCCGGATGCGACCGAACGGGCCGGGATGCGCGGCAGGGAGCTCAACGGGAGCCGCGTCCTGATCGTCGGGTTCGGATCGATCGGGAGGGCGGTCGCCGCGCGACTACGACCGTTCGGTGCCGAGATGATCGGCGTCGCGCGTCATCCCCGCGACGGCGTCCACTCGTTCGACGAGCTGCCCTCGCTCGTCCCCGCCGCGGACGTCGTCGTCGATCTCCTCCCGCTGACGCCCGCGACCCGCGGCCTGCTCGGCGCCGGCGTCTTCGACCGCATGAAGCCGGGCTCGCTCTTCGTGAACGCCGGCCGCGGCGGGACGATGGACGTGGACGCGCTGACCGCGGCCCTCCGAACCGGCCGGATCCGTGCGGCGCTCGACGTGACGGACCCCGAGCCGCTCCCGCCCGGTCACCCTCTCTGGTCCGCGCCCGGCCTCTTCGTCACGCCGCACATCGGCGGCCAGGTGAGCGGCGAACAGGGTCGCGCCTGGGCCTTCGTCGCGGAGCAGATCGCGCGACTGGAGCGCGGCGAGCCGCTCCGGAACGTGGTCGCGGACGGCTACTAGAGGCTGACGCTCCGAAGCCGCCTGCCGTTGAAGCGGTCGAGGTCGACGCAGCCGCCGATCCCGTCGACGGAGCCGCAGTCGGTGTGCTGCCAGAACGTCCAGTCCTCGCCACCCCACGTCGATGCGGGTACCCGGACCTCGGTGTCCCAGCGGGCGACCCAGACGCCGTATCCGTGGTCGGCGAACCAGGTCGTGTTCGCCATGTTCGTCCGCCAGAAGTAGGGGGACGTGTAGATCACCGGCTTCTCGCCGACCAGCCGCTCGACCTTCCGAACCCAGCGGCGAGTCCAGTCGATGAGCTGGGACTGGCTGAGCCCACCGGTCCGCTCGAGGTCGAGCGCGGGGACGAGGTCGCCCCTCGTGAGGCCGGCGACTCGCACGAAGTGACCGGCCTCGCGCCGTGGGTCCTTCCGGCCGGTGTTCGGTCGCGCAAAGTGGTAGGCGCCGAAGGTGATGCCCGCAGCCTTCGCCCCGGCGCGGTTCGTCTTGTACATGTCGTCGACAAAGTCGCGACCTTCCGTCGCCTTGGCGAAGGCGAAGCGGATTCCGTCGCCGGCGACCGCCTCCCAGTCGATCTTCCCCTGCCAGTGGGAGACGTCGATGCCGGGGACGTACTCGGGCTCTGCGGCCGCCACTGGTCTGGGGCTCGGCACGACGGCGACGGCACCGAGGGCGACGAAGGCGAGCGTGAGCGCGGCGAGGACGCGGGCCATCCTGGACCTCCAGGGCTGCAGCGGCGGGGCGGAAACACGAACGGCCGCCCTTCGGGCCCGGGCTGGGGGGCTGGGGCACCGGCGACGGAGGCGGCCTCGGGAGATTGTCTGTGGCGCCCGTGTGCGGGACCAGACCCCAGCCGAACCCCCGAGCCGGGGTAGTCGGATCGGCGGCCGGTCGGTCGCCCGATCGCGTCATGAGGTGGAGTGGCCGGGGCCGCCCCTGTAGCCACCGATGCCCTGCGCAGCATCAGTGGGGGGCTGGCGCCGGTGGCGGCGACCTCCCCGGCCACGATGCGTCTCGGTGCATGCGGTGGAGTGGCGGCGGATCCCTCGGGCAACCGATGCCCTGCGCAGCATCAGGTGGGTGTTTTCGGCCGGCGGCGGCGACCGCGCCAACGAGCGCGGTATGCGGCGAGACGCATCGAGCCCAGGGGATGTCTCCCTGAGCCATCAGCGGCCGAGCAGTCGGATATGCCACGAAGGGCATCGGGACGGCAGAGAGGCGTCCGGTCGCGGGCGCAGGAAGACGCGGGCCACCGGCCGGCGGCCACCGACCCCCCGCAGCTCGGGCAGGACCACGGCCCGGCGCCTCGCCCGGCCGCCTCACGGACGAGCGAGCGCGCGCGCTCCAGGTTCGACGTGGGATCGTCGACCATCGCCATCTGGAGCCCGGCGACGCGAAGCGTTCGAGCGCTGCCCTCCACGATCCCGCGTCGTGCCACTACCCTCGGGGCTGATGCCGACCGATCCGATGCCGACCGATCTGATGCCGACCGATCCCGAACGCGAGCTCGACCGCGTCCTCCGAGCGAACGAGACCTTCGCGACCGGGCAGTTCGGCCGCGACGGCCTCGCCTCCCTCGATCCGCGGCCGACGCGACGGCTCGCGGTGCTTGCCTGCATGGACGCTCGGCTCGACGTCAGCCGGGCGCTCGGCCTCGGGCCGGGCGACGCGCACGTGATCCGGAACGCGGGCGGCCTGGCCACCGACGACGCGATCCGGTCGCTCGCGATCAGCCGGGTCGCGCTCGGGACCGACACGGTCCTCGTGGTCGAGCACACGCGGTGTGGCCTGCTCGGGCTCGGCGACGAGGCCTTCCGCCGGGAGCTGGGCGACGGTGCCGACGTCGACCTGGCCGTCGGCTTCGGCGGCTTCGACGACCTCGAATCGAACCTCCGGGCGCAGGTCGAGCGGATCACCACGCACCCGTGGACCGCCGGGATGGTCGTCCACGGGTTGATCTACGACGTGGCGACCGGACGCCTTCGGGCGCCGACGATCGCCCCCTCGCCTCAGCCCGGGGGCTGATCGACCTCGAGGTCGGCCACGACCTGCCCGCCGGCGTCCATGAGGACCTCACGCGCAGTCGGGGCGTCGCCGTCGACACTCACGGCCACGATCGTCCGCGAGAGATCGATCGGACCGTCGAGCGTCTCCGAGACGACCGCGGGCGCGATCTCGACGCGCTGGGCGTCGACCTCGTTCTCGAGCCTCTTCCGGGCAGCCTGCGCAGCCCCCGGATCCGCGAATGTCGCGGCGATCGTCCTCATGAGCCTGGCGTGGTCCCCCGTCGTTTCCGTTCGTGCGACGCCGTAGCGTCCACGCGTTGGTCA
>DASXWX010000336.1:0-8570 GCA_036503395.1 Candidatus Limnocylindrales bacterium | reverse complement strand
CGCTCTCGTTCGCGCTCGTCATCGGGCGCACCGGGCCGATCGTCGCGGGCGCGCCCGCGACCGATCGAGGCGCGCGCTCCGCCCTGGTGCCGCGCTGGTTCCGGCTGCTGCTCCGGGTGGTCGGGCTCGTCGGCTGGCTCGTCATCGTCCTGCAGGTCATCTCCGGCGCGCCGAACGGCGACGCGGACGCGGCCTCACTGTTCGTCTGGCTGTTCGGCTGGGTCGCGGTCGCGCTCGTGTCCGCGCTCGTCTTCCCGGTCTGGCGGTGGCTCGACCCGTTCACGACTCTCTTCGACCTCGGGTCCTGGTCGCTGCGGCGCGTCGGGCTCCGCGGCGCGAGCGTCCTCGACTATCCGGCCACGCTGGGCGTCTGGCCGGCGGTCGCCGGGCTCGTGCTCGTCGCGTGGCTCGAGCTGGTGGTGCCCCAGACCCGGGCGGGCCGACCCCTCGGCCTCGTCGTCGTCGCCTACACCGCGATCACGTTGCTGCTCATGAGCCAGCTCGGACGCGACGCCTGGCGGGCCCGCGGCGAGACGTTCTCGGTCTGGTTCGGAACCCTCAACCGGCTCGCCCCGATCGCGCCCGACCCGGCCGCGCCCGACGAGCGGGTCATCATCCGGCGGTTCGGGTCCGGGCTCGACGCACCGGACTGGACGCTCGACCGAACCGTCCTCGTCGCGGTCGCCACCGCGTCGGTGATCTACGACGGCCTGTCACAGACGCAGGCGTTCGCGGGCTGGTTCGGCACGCCGGCGATCGCCGAGGCGACCCTCCTCCTCGCGCTGTTCGTCGGCGCGCTCGCCGTCGCGGCCGCGCTGGTGGCAGGCCTCGTCGGCCCCCGATCACTCGGCGCCGGCCTCGTCCCGATCGCGGTCGGCTATCTCATCGCCCACTACCTGACCTACCTGCTGTTCACGACGCCTCGGATCGTCAACGTCGTGAGCGATCCACTCGCAAACGGGGGCAGCCTCCTCGGCGTCCCCACCTTCGAACCGAGCGGCGACTGGTTGCCGGCGGCGGCGGCATGGGCGATCCAGCTGCTGGCGATCGTCGGCGGCCACGTGCTCGGCGCGTTCGAGGGCCATCGCGCGGCGCTCCACGAGGCCGCGGCCACCCCGCGCCGCGGCCCGGCGGCGGTCGAGCGGCTGCGCGACGCCCGCCTCCGGCAGGTGCCGCTCGCGGTGCTGATGGTCGGCCTGACCTCGCTCACGCTCTGGTCGCTCGGCCAGGTGATCGTCGTCCACGAGGAGCCCGAGACCGGTTCTGGCCCGGCAATCGTCGCCGGGGTCGCCCAGACCTAGCGAGCCGCTCCGACCAGCGCGGGCTCGGACGCCGATGCGTCTCGCGCCAGCCACTCGCCGAGCGAACGGACCTCGGCGAGCTGCGGCTCGACGGCCGGGTCGAGGGCCTCGGCCGCCGCGATCGCGGTCTCGATCGCGGTCAGGCAGAGGACGCCGGCCTCCACCGCGGCCTGCCGGATCGACGCGGCGTCGCGAACTGGCTCCGAGCGCGGGCTCGGGGTGTTGACGACGAGCCGGACCTCGCCGCCGTCGATCAGTTCGACGATCGACGGGCGGCCCGACGCTCCGGACTCGCCGATCCTCGCCACCTCGATCGTCTCGTACCCGGCGGCTGCCAGCGCCCGGCGCGTGCCCGACGTCGCGGCGAAGCGGTAGCCGGACCGGGCGAGCGCGGCGGCGAGCCGCGGCAGTCCCGCCTTGTCGCGATCGGCAATCGACAGCAGTGCGACGTCGGCGCCCGGGACCGGGCGCGGCGGGACGAGCGCGGCGCCGAACAGCGCCTTCGCGAGCGCGACCCGTGGATCCCGATGGATCCCGATCACCTCGCCCGTCGACTGCATCGACGGCCCGACCGACGGGTCGACACCGCGCAGCTTCGCCGTCGAGAACGCCGGCGCCTTGACGGCGACGAGCCCGATATCGGTAGCGTCGAGCAGCCCGTCCGGCCAGCCGAGCTCGGGCAGCGTCGCGCCGAGGGAGATCCGGACCGCGAGGTCGACCATCGGCACGCCCGTCACCTTGCTCATGAACGGCACGGTCCGGCTGGCGCGGGGATTGACCTCGATCAGGTAGACGCCGTCGTCGCGGACGATGAACTGGGCGTTGACGAGCCCGCGGGCATCGATCGCCCGGATGACCCGCGTCATCGTGGCGACGATGAGGGCCTGGTCGGACCCGGAGATCGACTGCGGCGGGAAGACGCCGACCGAGTCACCCGAGTGAACGCCGGCTCGCTCGACGTGCTCGAGGAGCCCCGGGATGAGGACCCGCTCCCCGTCCGATACCGCGTCGACGTCGACCTCCACGCCCTCGAGGTAGCGGTCGATCCGGACCGGCCGGTCGGGATCGATGACCGCGGCGGCCGCGAGGCTGCGTGCCAGGTCCTGGGGGGAGTAGCAGACGTCGATCGCGAGGCCGCCGATCACGAAGCTCGGCCGGACGATCACCGGGTACCCGATCCGGTCCGCGAGCGTGAGCGCCTCGTCGGGGCCGTGGGCCATTCCGCCCTCCGGCTGTGGCACACCAAGCCGATCGAGGAGATTGGCGAACCGGATCCGGTCCTCGGTCTCGTCGATCGCCTCCAATGAGCTGCCGAGCAGCGGCACGCCCGCAGCCGCGAGCGGGGCCGCGAGATTGAGCGGCGTCTGACCGCCGAACGCGACGAACGCCGGGAGGGTCGATGCCCTGGGCGACGCCTCGGCGTCGACGACGCTCCGGACGGACTCGGAATCGAGCGGCTCGAAGTAAAGCCGCGTCGACGCGTCGAAGTCGGTCGAGACCGTTTCCGGGTTCGAGTTCACCATGACCGCGCTCCAGCCGAGCGACCGAAGCGTTTCCGCGGCCCGGACGGCGCAGTAGTCGAACTCGATCCCCTGCCCGATCCGGACGGGGCCGGAGCCGATGACCAATGCCGCCGGCCGCGCCACGGGCGGCGCCTCGGGCGGCGAGCCCGCCGCGGCGAAGGTCGAGTAGAAGTAGGGCGTCTCGGCGGCGAACTCCGCGGCGCACGTGTCGACCATCGCGAAGCCGGGCACGAGTCCCGCGGCGCGACGCGCGTCGCGGATCCCGTCGGCGATCGTGCCGCCGCCGGCGAGGACGGCCAGCTCGGCGTCGCCGAATGCCGCCCGCTTGGCCGTGACGAGAAGACCGCGGGCTGCCTCGTCCCGACCGACGATCCCCGGCCCTGCCTGCCGAACGTCGCGCTCGATCGCGACGTTGCGGGCCATCTCGGCGACGAACCAGGGCGCGATCCCGGTCGCCTCGTGAAGGACCGCCTCGGGAACGCCGCGGCGGAGGAGCGCCAGCAGTCGCCAGAGGCGGGAATCGGAGGGCGCCACGAACCGACGAAGCACGATCGGCGCCGCGGACCGCTGGGCGAACCGGGTCGATTCGCAGGCCGTGCCGTTCTCATCGAGCCAGGTGATCGCGGCGTCGTCCTCCGGGTTGCCCGCGTAGACCGCGGCGAGGTAGTCGAGCGTCGGCGCCCACGAGGCGTCCTCGGCCAGGGGTCCCACGCCCGCCTGCTCGAGCCCGCGGAGGGCCTTGTTGAGCGCGGCTCCGAAGGTTCGGTCGATCGCCATCACCTCGCCGGTCGCCTTCATCTGGCTTCCGAGGAGCCGATCGGCGCTCGGGAACTTGTCGAACGGGAAGCGCGGCAGCTTGACCACGACGTAGTCGAGGGCCGGCTCGAACGCGGCGACGGTCGTGCCGGTGACCACGTTCGGGATCTCGGCGAGCGTCCGCCCGATTGCGATCTGGGCCGCCACCCGCGCGATCGGATAGCCGGTCGCCTTCGAGGCAAGCGCGGAGGAGCGCGAGACGCGTGGGTTGACCTCGATCACCGCGTACTCGGTCGAGTCCGGCGAGAGCGCGAACTGGACGTTGCAGCCGCCCTCGACGCCCAGCGCGCGGATGATCGCGAGCGCCGCGCTCCGGAGACGCTGGTGGACCGGGTCGGCCAGCGTCTGAACCGGGGCGACGACGATCGAGTCGCCCGTGTGGACGCCGAGCGGATCGACATTCTCCATCGAGCAGACGGCGATGCAGGTGTCGTCGGCGTCGCGCATCACCTCGTACTCGATCTCCTGCCAGCCGACGAGGCAACGCTCGACCATCACCTGACCGATCGGGCTCGCCCGAAGACCCGACCGCACGCGCTCGCGATAGGCCGGTTCCGTCTCCACGATCCCGCCGCCGGTCCCCCCGAGCGTGAACGCGGGCCGGATGATCGCCGGGAGGCCGATCTCCTCGAGGGCGCGGGCCGTCGCCGCCTCTCGGGCCGCCGGCGTGTCGCCCTCGACGATCGCCGACGGCGCAAACGGCTGGCCGATGCGGTCGAGGAGGTCGCGGAACCGCTCACGATCCTCGGCCATCTCGATTGCTTCCAGCGGCGTGCCGAGAAGACGAAGGCCGAATCGCTCGAGGACCCCCGCGCGCGACAACGCGACCGCCAGGTTGAGCGCGGTCTGGCCGCCGAGGCCCGCGAGCAGGCCGTCGGGGCGCTCCCGCTCGATGACGGCTGCGACCGCGTCGACGGTCAGCGGCTCGAGGTAGACCGCGTCCGCGACCTGCGGGTCGGTCATGATGGTGGCCGGGTTCGAGTTGACGAGGATCGTCCGGACGCCCTCGTTCCGGAGCGCCCGGCATGCCTGCGTCCCGGCGTAGTCGAACTCGGCCGCCTGGCCGATCACGACTGGACCGGAGCCGAGGATGAGGACCGACGACGGCCGACCGCGCTCGGCCACGGTCACGATCGGGTCCCGCATGCCGCGACGAACCGATCGAAGACTGCCAGCGCGTCGAGCGGTCCCGGAGCCCCCTCCGGGTGGTACTGGACCGTCTCGATCGGCAGCTCACGGTGCCGCAGCCCCTCGACCGAACCGTCGTTGAGGTTGAGCTGGCTCACGTAGAACCCGCTTCCCCTTGGCAGCGTCTCGGCGACGACCTGGACTTCGTGGTTCTGCGCGGTCACCTGGACCGTGCCGCGGTCGACGTCGCGAACGGGATGGTTCGCGCCATGGTGTCCGAAGCGCAGACGGCGCGTGTCTGCCCCCGCGGCCCTCGCGACGATCTGGTGGCCGAGGCAGATGCCGAGCAGTGGCCGGCCCCTTTCGATTGCCGCGGCTGCCAGCTCGACCTGGGGCGCGAGCCGGGCGGGATCGCCCGGCCCCGGCGAGAGGACGAGGCCCGCGACGTCGGAGTCGAGGACGTCGTCGGGCGTCGCGCTGTGGGGCAGGATCCGGACGCGCACGCCGCGCTCTCGGAGCGAACGGACGATGTTCGACTTGAGCCCGAGATCGACGACCGCGACGAGCGGGCCGTCCTCGGACGGATCGCCGACGTCGCGTGGCGCGCCCGGCGAGACCTCCCGGACGAAGTCCTGCTCCTCCCAGCGAGGGATGGCCCGCGCGCGGGCGAGGGCATCATCACGACTGGTCGCGCCCGGCTCGGTCAGGATCGCCCGGAGCGAGCCGTGGGTTCGGAGGTGGCGGGCGAGGGCCCGCGTGTCGACGCCGGCGACGGCGGGGATGCCGTGGTCGCGGAGGAGCGTCGCCAACTGGCGGCCATCGTCGAGCACCGCCGCCGTCGCATTCGCGACGACGAGCGCCCGGAGCCAGGGCCGCGTCGATTGGTCATCGTCGAGGACCCGACCGTAGTTGCCGATCAGCGGGTACGTCATGACCACGACCTGCCCGGCGTACGACGGGTCCGTGCAGACCTCCTGGTAGCCGGTCTGGGCCGTGTTGACCACCAGGTCGCCGCCGGCCGCCGACGGCGCGCCCCACGCGATCCCGGGAAACACCGTCCCATCCTCGAGCGCCAGCAGCGACGAGCCGAACGAGCCGATCCGGGGGTCGACGATGCCACCCGGTGGCTGGGGGACACGCGGCGGCGCGGGCACCGCTGGCACGGCGCGCAGCATCATCAGGACGTCGCTCCTTCCCGGTCTCGCAGGACCACTCGCCGGCCTCACGGGACCGGCCGAAAGGGACGCCGTGAGGGTACCACGTGGGCCAGGTCGCGATGGCAGTCCGAACCGGCCGAGGCGCCCGTTTCGAGGCGCCGAGCGAGTGTGAAGCTGCCCGTCGTCGCGGCCGATGATCCAATCAGTTCACGTTCGTGATCATCGGATTGTTCAGCGTTGGCGCGTCACTTCTCGATAGCGCTCCTCGGCTGCGCCACCCCGAGCGCGTGCCGTTCTGTCATCATTGGCGTTGATGAATCTCAAGCTGCCGCCGCGAGAGCCGCCCGCCCACGTCATCGCGGAGTACAAGCACCGCGACCGCTGGGTGAAGTGCAGCTGCGGCTGGGAGGGCGCCTCAGAGGGCCGCCTCCCCTCCGACCCTTCGCCCTGGAAGGAGCACGTCGCGGCGGGCCGCGTCCGGCGCTGACGTCATCGGCAACCGAACATCGAAGAACGCCCGCCGGTGGTGCCGGCGGGCGTTCTGCAGGTAGGGCCCGGAGCGCTAGGCCCCGGCGTTGGGGCGTGCGAGCCGCACGCTCGTGTTCGTCGGGAGCGCCGAGAAGACCGCGAACACGTGCCGGATCCGGCCGATCCGCGACTCCCACGGCGCCGCCTTCGCCTCGCTCGACTGGGCGCGCGCCTCGGCCGCCAGTCGGGCCGCCTTCGCCTCACGGATGAGGTCGTCCTGGCGGGAGCGGGCCAGTTCGTACGTCGCGTACGTCGACTGCATTTGATGGCCTCCTGTCGTCGTTCTCAGGATCGGTGGGGAGCGCCGATCGATGACGACAGGATGGGCTCGGGGAGGCCCACGATCAGGCAACCGTGCGACGTCGCGCCGATCGAACGCGTGTCGGGTGTCGTGTCGGCCGGGAATCAGCGACCGCGTCGCGGATGTGACAGGAGGGAAACTGTGAGCCCGCAGGGATTCGAACCCTGAACCAGGTGATTAAGGAGTCCCGGCGAACGTGTGCGAGGAACTCTGCCTCGTGCGTACAACGCGTCTCGTCTCCAGGGGAGGCCCGACTCTTGATCCTCTCGGGGATAAGCAGCGGGGTCCGTCCATCGAGGGCGTCTCAGTGTCGTGTCGGGGCCGTCAAGAGATCCGCGATTTCGTGGACGGAGGACGCGAACGACGCCGGCAACGCATGACGGCTCAGGGCTCCGGCGATAAGAGCACGCCGTCGCGTCGCGATCCGCTCGTACAGTTCGCGCCCGGCGGGCGTTGCGACGACACGCCTCATGCGTCCGTCGCGGGGGTCCGCCTCAAGATTGATCAAGCCTCGGCGTCGCATCCGGGCGACCATGCGGCTCGCCGAGGGCATGGCCACGTTCAGGTTCGACGCGAGGCCCGACACGCTAGGCGGCGAGGGCGACCGCACGGCGAGTAGCAGGACGCGCCACTGAAGGAACGTAAGGTCGGGGGATTCCGAGGCGAACGCCGACGCCGTGAGCGCACCGAACACGATCGCGAGCAACTCGACAGCGTCGATAACGTCAGCCGAAAGGGACATCGGGTCCACGGGTGCTCCTGATTACATGGTGGCGTTGCGCCGATGGATGTGGCGAATCTTGCCGGAGGCGACAAAGAGGTTCCAGCCGCAACTAGTTGGCCGAGGGAAACCCGATGCGCGTGTGGTCCGGGACATCATTCCCTCTGTGATCCCGCTCGACCCTCGATGAGACTCCTCGCGAGTTCGCGACCGATTGGCGGTCGAGAAAGGAGAAACGGGATGGCCTACGTCATCGCACTTATCAACTCGTTCCGTCGGGACGAGGAGGGCCAGGGACTCGCGGAGTACGCGCTGATCCTCGCCCTCATCGCAATCGTGGCGATCGTCGCCCTCATCTTCCTGGGCGGCCAGGTCTCGAAGATCCTGAGCACGGTCGGGAACAGCGTCTAACACCGCCTATTCCCTGGATGAGCGAGACCGCCGGGCATTGCGCCCGGCGGTCTTCGTCTTGCAGGCGCGCTTTCTCTCGGTCGAATGGGAACCGGCCGATGATCCGGCGAGCTCCTCGACGCCGGTGAGAACATCGGCGGATCCCGCTCGAGCGGCTCGCTGGCTACGGGACGATTGGCTCCAGCTTCGTAACGACGAACATCGCCCGACAGCGCAAGACGACTTCGCCAGGTTGGAGGTCCGGGACGGGCACGTCGTTCGAGACCGCATGGCACGACCTCGCAGCCGCGTGGTCGTAACGGCCGGTGACGTACACATTGAGGAAGTCCTGCGGCTCGACGCCAGGGTTGAGGCCCGTCGCGTCGAGGCGAGGCGACCAGGCAAGGTCGAACAGCATGTCGCCGCTCGCCTCGTAAGGGTCGGCGAGGAAGAACGGGGGATGTGGGCAGGGGCTGCCCAGCCACTCCGGCTCGATCGTCCAGCCGGGGTCGGCGCCGCAGGTCGCCTCGGGCCGACCGAGACGAGCCTCGAACCGGATCTTGCCGGTCTCGCAGGCGACTGCGACCAGGGGCTCGAGCGTACGGAAGGCCGCGAAGGTGCGTGGGCGTGCCGGGCATTCGAAACGATCGGCCTCGATCCACCGCTCGCCGTCGAGGCCTGCCTCTGCCACCCACCCGAGCCATC
>DASXWX010000335.1:0-4309 GCA_036503395.1 Candidatus Limnocylindrales bacterium | reverse complement strand
CCTTCGACGATGACCGGGAAACCGACGCGACCGCGCCGGCGGCCGAGGGCGAGGGCGGGACGGAGGAGGTCCGCTAGACGACGGCGCGACCTCGAGCGCGGGGGGCGCCAGGCCGCCGGCGCGGCTCCAGCGTGCGGGGGTGTGCTCGTGAAGCACGACCTCGAGACGAGCGAGCGTGCGACGAAGTCCTATTCGACGTTTCGGGTCTCGACCCACGCTGGTTCGTCGGGACGTTGTGCTTCGGACGCACATGCGCGAGTCGGACGCACACGCTCGAGAGCCGAAGCTGTGCGGCTGCGGCGGATGGACCGAGCGCGCAGGCGCCCCGCGTTCAGGCCGGCTGACGAACCCAGGTCGGCAGCTCGCGCTCGAGGGTCGCGAGTGGCAGCGAACCATGGCCGAGCAGCTGGTCGTGGAACTCGCGCAGGTCGAAGCGGTCACCGTCGCGTGCAGACAGCTCGCGCCGCAGCTTCTCGATCTGGATCTGGCCGAGCTTGTAGGTGAGCGCCTGGCCCGGCCAGACGATGTAGCGGTCTGTCTCGATCACCGCGTTCGTGTTCGTCAGGCCCGCGTTCAGCAGGAAGTCGATCGACTGCTGCCGGCTCCAGCGGAGGCCGTGCATGCCGCTGTCCACGACGAGCCGGGCCGCTCGCCACGCCTGCCCGTCGAGCATGCCGAACCGCTCCCCCTCGCTCCGATAGAGCCCCATCTCGTCGGCCAGCCGCTCGCTGTAGAGGCCCCAGCCTTCGACGTAGGCGCCGCCGGCCATCCGTGACCCGAGCCGCCGGAATGTGTTGAGGTCCGGGTTCTCCATCTCGAGCGCGATCTGGAAGTGGTGCCCGGGAACGGCCTCGTGGTAGGTCGTCGAGGCGAGCGTCGTGTAGGTCCGGGATGGCAGGTCGTAGGTGTTCGCGTAGTAGATGCCCGACCGCGAGCCATCGGCGGACGGCGGGAAGTAGTAGGCGAACGGGCTGTCCTTCTCCT
This sequence comes from Candidatus Limnocylindrales bacterium, assembly GCA_036503395.1. Lineage (GTDB taxonomy): Bacteria > Chloroflexota > Limnocylindria > Limnocylindrales > CSP1-4 > DASSHA01. Next base: position 3,325 of record DASXWX010000335.1, on the reverse strand, counting down.
TGAACGGCTCGACCGCCCGGACCTCGACGCCGACTCGCGGCAACCGGCCGAAGTAGCGTGGCGCGTCGGCCATGGCCCGCTCGATGTCTTCGTTCGCGCGGGCGAGTAGGTCCTCGCGCGTTCCGGGGATGTTCGACGGGTCCGCGGCGAGCGCCGCACGGTAGGCCGCGGTGTCGTCTCCGAAGCCGGCCGCGCGGGCGATCTCCCGCCGTTCGGCCTCGATCTTCTCGAGGTCGTCGAGGCCGATCCGGTGTACCTCATCGGGCTCGATCTCGAGGGTGGTCCAGTAGCGGATCTGCGTCCGGTAGAGGTCCGTCCCGTTCGGCGCCGACCAGAGCCCAGGGTCCTCGCGGCTCACGGCGAGGTAGTCGTCGCGGAGCACGCGGGCAAACTCGGCGTCGGCCGGGTAGACGACGTCGCGGACGACATCGAGGATCGCCGACCGGTCGCCATCCGTCCCGACGTTGGCCATCTCGACGATGGGCGATTCCTCCGGCGGGATCGCGAGCAGGCGGTCGAGCTGCTCGATCGTCCGCTCGGTGACGATGCGCGGCGCCGTCAGGCCCGAGGCGATCCCGTCGCGGACGATCTGGGTATTCGCGGCCATGAACGGCCCGTACGCCCGGATCCTGGCGACGAGGGCCGCGAGGCGCTCGGGCGTGTCCGCCGGCTGGAACTGGACGACCTGCGCGAGCAGCGTCTGGGGCCCAGCGATCTGGTCGACGACGCGCAGCTGGTGGATCTGCTGGTCGTCCTCCTCGATCCCGATCCCGGCGATGACCGCGAGCATGTCGCGGGTGATCCGGTCCTCGACCGACAGACCGTCGGGATCGATCGCCTCGGCGTCGGCCAGCGTCTGCTCCATCAGCGCGCGAGTCCGGGCGCGACCCTCGGGTCCGGGATCCTCGAGCCGGTCGGCGTAGCGCTCGTCGCCGTAGGTCGTCGCGAGCGTCGGATTCAGCTCGAGCATCGACTCCCAGAACCGGTCGGCGAGCACGTTGACAGGCGACGCGGGGTCAAATGCAGCCACGCGAGGATCCTCCGCTGTTCGGAAGGCGGTCCGCGGGCCGGACGCGTCGGTCGGGCTGGCGGATGGGCAGTGCGCGTAGCCTACCCGGGCGACGCCTCCGTCGGCCGCGATTCGATGGTGACCGCGGGCCCGGGGCCGTCCTCGAGGGGCTCGACGGGCGACGGCGTGAGGGCGAACAGGGGCAGCTGCTCGCCGCTCCGCTCGACGGTCGGGTCGAGGCCGACGAACGGCTCGAGCGACTCGAGCGTCGGCGCCTCGAGGGCCGCGTACGTCCGGAGATGGTTCCACTTGAGGACGTGCCAGTTCTGACCCTCGACGACCGAACGGAGCAGCGGCGACGCGTCGAGCTTGGCCCGGAGGAGCTCGGCGCGCTCGGGCGGGAGGACGAGGAAGCGCACGAGGCGCTCGCCGGGCGGGATGAGGGCATGCCGGCCGAGGACGGATTCGGCGAGCATCGCGGTCCACTCGACCTCGAACAGGAACGTGAGCCGACCCCGGGCGTACCAGGCGACGTCGACCTCCTCGAGTGCCTCCGCCCGGCCCGTCGCGATGCCGCCGAGCCAGGCCGTCCGCTCGTCGCGTTCGAGCCACTCGCCGAGCTCGCGTCCACCGATCCTCCGCCGTTGCTCGCGCGAGGAGATCCAGACGTCCAGCCCGAGCCGATGGCCGACCTCGGCGAGGAGCGCGATCAGCTCGGCGTGCTCGTGGGTCCGGGCGGCCAGCTCATCGTTCGTGACGAGCCGATCGGTCGTGCTCGCACGGCTCCGGTAGCTCGCGAGGGCCGCCGCGACGAACGACGGATCCGGACGGTCCGGGCCGCGGAACATCGAGTCGATTCGCTCCAGGAAGGCGCGCTCGGACAGTGGCCCGCCGGTCGAGAGCAGGCTGTACGTCGCCCACTCGAGCCGGTCCGCGAGTGGTACGGCCGCGGACTCCCGATCCGCCCGGTCGGCGAGCCACCAGGTGCCTGGGGCAACCTCGGTCAGGCGCCGGTTCGTCGACCGTGAGAGCTCGTCCCGAATCAGGCCGAGGAGCGCCTCTACGGCGTCACGCCGGGGCACGTCCCCGTCGGCGCGCGGCAGCGACGTTGACTCGACGGCCGCCAGTTCGTCGAGACGGGCCCGGTGCTCTCCCGGCGCCGAACCCTCGTCCGCGGCCGAGGCTTCGCCTGGGGCCGTCAGCGCGTAGCGCCGCAGGTTTCCCGTCCGATCGAGCGCGAGGAGAACCTCACCGAGGAGGGTGGCCTCGTCGACCGGCTCGCCGCGAATGCGCAGGACCTCGACCGCGGCCTCGCTGACCGCCCGCTCCGCCTCGGAGGCCGAGAAGGGTCTTGCCTCCACGGGCTCGGGCGCGGAGAAGAGCCCGGCGGCCGGCACGAGGTCCGGATCGCCGGCCCCGCCCGGAACCGGATCGAGGGGCACGTTCGCCCGTGTCCGCGGCCCGGGCGGGCGGGCGCTCCCGGGAGCCGCCAGCTCCAGTACAGAGTGGGTCGTGCCCGCCCCGTCGGCGTCGACCGGCCGGATGTCGATGAGGCCGTATCGCGCTCCCGCGGCCGCGATTGCCGCCGCGACGACGTTCTGGGGCGTCCCGTCGACGAGGACGAGCGCCCGCGCGTCGGGGCGTGGCGGCAGGAGGGGCGCGGCGGCGGCCAGTGACCGTCGCAGGGCGCCGGCCTGCCAGCTCCACGGCACGCGGACGGCCCCGCCGAAAAGCCCCTCGAGCGGCAGGAGCGAGGCCGCCTCGCGCCCGAGCGCCCACCCTGTGGCGTGATACGCGAGCGCGAGCCGCTCCGCACCCGGACGTGGCGGGGCGGTCGCGATAAGGAGCCGGACGTGGCCTCGACGCTCGCCGAGGCCTGCCGCCTCGTCGGCGAGCTGGCGATACGCCGACGGTGTCCCGAGGCGAACGACGGCGCTGCCGGCGCCCTCGATGAGCGTCGCAACGTCGGGGACGTAGCGCGCCTGGACCGGTGGCAGTGGCGCCGACTCGAGGCGCTGGAGGAACGACCGGACCAGCCGATAGCCGTCCTCGAACGCGAGCCACGGGTTGCGTTCGCGCCACGTCCCGTGGAGCGTGTACTTCGCCCGCCCGTTCGCGATCCGGAGCGCGGCCACCCGACCCGGATAGCCGTTGAGACGGCTCGCCGGCAGGACTGCATGCATGAACGCGATCCGAAGCGCGGACTCCACGGGCGCAGCACGGAGGTCGGATTCGATCCGCTCGAGGATCGCGGCCAGGCCGGCGAGCTGGCGCGCCGAATGGAGATCGAGCAGGTCGTCGGCGAGCGGGCTGCCC
>DASXWX010000334.1:0-11051 GCA_036503395.1 Candidatus Limnocylindrales bacterium | reverse complement strand
CATCTGGACATCCATCAGCACCACGTCGTATGGCTCGCGCTCGAGCGCGGCAATGGCCTGTAGGCCGTCGCCCGCCACGTCTGCCTGGTACGAGAGCTGGCCCAGCAGCCGCAGCGCGAGCTTCTGGTTCACGGCGTTGTCCTCGGCGAGGAGGATGCGCAACGGGTGACGATCGCCGAGCGAGCCGGGCTCCTCACCCGCACGCTCGGCCGCCGCGCTCGCCCCGGGGGCTACGCGGACCGCGCCGCCGAGGAGGACGGTCGCGATCGTGTCATGGAGCGCGGACGGCTTGACCGGTTTGGCGAGCCACGCCTCGACCGCCGCGCCCTCGCGATCGCGCAGCCCGATCGAGGAAAGGATCACGACGGGCGGTCGCCGGCGCTTGGGCAGGCCCGCAACCTCGGCGGCCAGCTCGAGCCCATCCATTTCGGGCATGAGGAGGTCGAAGAGGGCGATGTCGAACCGTTCGCCGGCGTGGAGCCAGTCGGCCGCCTCCACCGGCGAACCCGTCTCTCGGGGCACCATCCCCCATCGCGCTGTCTGGGCGACGAGGATCCGCCGGTTCGTCGCGTTGTCGTCGACGATGAGGACGGACCGGCCGCCGAGATCTGCCTCGATCCGGGTCGGCCGCACCGAGACGACGGCGTCGGCGCTCGCCTCGGGCATCCGAACGACGAGCTCGAAGCGGCTGCCCTCGCCCGCAACCCCGCTGCTTTCCGCGGTGAGCGAGCCGCCCATGAGCTCGGCCAGCCGGCGGCTGATCGCGAGGCCGAGCCCGGTCCCGCCGTAACGGCGCGCGATCGAGGCGTCGACCTGGCTGAACGACTGGAACAGCCGGCCCATCGCCTCTGCCGGGATGCCGATCCCCGTGTCCCGGACGTCGACCCGGATCTCCCAGCGGGACCGTGTCGATCCGTTGCCGCGGCCGCCGGCCACCCGCGACCCGCCGACCGTGACGACGACTTCGCCCTGTTCGGTGAACTTCACCGCGTTCGAGAGGAGGTTGAGGATGACCTGGCGCAGCCGGCCGGCGTCGCCGACGAGCGCGACCGGCAGGTCCTCGTCGATCGCGTAGACGAGCTCGAGCCCCTTCTTGGACGCGGTCGGCGCGAGGATGTCGAGGGCCGCTTCGATCGCCTCGCGGAGGACGAAGGGCGAGCTGTCGAGCTCGACCCGCCCGGCCTCGATCTTCGAGAAGTCGAGGACGTCGTTGATGATCGTGAGCAGGGCGTCGCCCGAGGTCCGGACAGTGTCGGCAAACTCGCGTTGCTCCCCGGACAGGCCGGTGTCGAGAAGCAGGCCGCTCATCCCGATGATCGCGTTGAGCGGGGTCCGGATCTCGTGGCTCATCGCCGCCAGGAAGCTGCTCTTCGCCTCGTTCGCCTGCTCCGCGGCGTCGCGCGCGTCCTGCGCGTCGGCGAACAGGCGGGCGTTCTCGATCGCGATCGCGGCCTGGCGCGAGAGGCCGATCAGGAAGTCGAGGTCGGCCTTCGAGAACGGTCGGTCCTTGAACGGCCGCCAGACGGCCATGAGCCCGATGAGCTGGCCATGCGCCAGGAGCGGTGCGGCCATCAGCCGGTCCGGTTCGGACACGGTGCCCGGGATGTGGATCGCCCGATGATCGACGCTCGTGTCGTTCACGACCTCTGCTTCGCCACCCGCGATCACCGAGCCGAGGATCCCCTCCCCGGGGAGAATCGGCGACGCCTTCACCTCCTCCGCGATCGAGCCGAGGGCGACCGTCGCCTCGAAGTGCTTCTCGTGTACGTCGCGGAGGTAGACCGCGCTCGAGTAGCCGTCGAGGAGGCTGAGCGCTCGCTCCGCGATCTGCTCGAGGACGTTCGAGAGCGCGAGCGTCGCGGACATCTCGCGGCTGACCTCGGCGAGCGCCGCCATCTCGTCGCCGCGCCGCAGGGTCTCCTGGTAGAGGCGCGCGTTGCTGATGGCCGATGCGACGTTCGCCGCGATCGTCGCCAGGAGGCGCCTGTCCGCCTCGGCGAAGCGGCCGGTCTCGGTCGTGCTCTGGACGCTCAGGACACCGATCGCGCGATCGCGGACGAGGATCGGCACGCCGAGATAGGACTTCGCGAGCGTCCCCACGCCTCGCGACCCGATCGCCTCCCAGTCGCTGTCGCGGTTGAGGAGGAGCGGTGCCCGGGAGTCGATGATTCGCCACGTCAGGCCTGTTCCGTGCGGCAGGCGGTCCTGCGAGATGTGCTCGCCCTGCTCGACGATGTAGGCGAACTCGACCGCGTCGGCGTCCTCGTCGACGAGCGCGACATAGGCGATGTCGGCCCGGAACGCCTCGCGGATCTGGTCGCCGACGAGGTCGATGAGGGCGCCCAGGTCGAGCTGCTCGGCGACCGCCTGGCCGATCCGGTTGATCGTCGCCAGCTCGGTGACACGCTGCCGCGTCTCCGCCACCAGGCGGGCGTTCTGGAGCGCGACGCTGAGGCTTGCCCCGAGGGTCGTGAGGAGCCGCAGCTCGGACTCGCCAAAGGCCCCGGTCCGGTCGAGGTTCTGGAGCGACACGACGCCCTCGACGCGCTCGCCGACCGTCAGCGGCGCGAACATCGCCGACTTCGCCGGCTCACCGCTGATCACGAGTGGGTTGCCGTACTCCTCGGCCATCCCGGCAAAGTCGTCCACGAGCAATGGCTGGCCGGTCTCGACGACATGACGTCGGAACCCGACGAGGTCGACGGTCTCCTCGGGGAACCGGACACCGCGCTCGATGGTGTACGGGAAGCGGATCGTTCCGGACTCGGGCTGCACGAGCCCGATGTCCACGACCTGGGCGTCGAAGATCTCGCGGATCTTGTCGCCGACGAGGTCGTACATCGACTGCATGTCGAGCTCCGCCGCGAGCCCGCGCTGGACGCTGTTGATGATCGCCAGCTCGGCCGCGCGCTGGTCCGTCTCGGCGAGCAGGCGGCGGGTTTCGTCGAAGAGACGGGCGTTTTCGAGGGCCACGCTCAGGCTCGCCGCGAGGGTGCCGAGGAGACGGACGTCGGACTCGCTGAACGCGCCCTCCCGGTCGAGATTCTGGAGCGAGATCACGCCCCGGACCTCGGTGCCGACGATGAGCGGTACCCAGAGTGCCGACTGCGCCATCTCGCCCACGATGACGCCGGGCTGACCGAACTCCACCACCCGTTCGGCGGCATGGTCGTTGATGAGAAGCGGCGCACGGGTCTTGACCACGTGCCGTCGCGGGCCGATGAGGGCCATGGACACGATCGGCTCGAGCCGGACATCACGCTCGATGCCGTACACGAAGCCCATCTTGTCTGCCTGCTCGTCGATGACCGCGATGTCGACCACCTGGGCGTCGAAGATCTCCTGGATCTTGTCGCCGACGAGGTCGTACATCGCCTGCATGTCCAGCTTCGCGGCGAGGCCCTGCTGGACGCTGTTGACGACGGCGAGCTCGGCCGCCCGTTCGTCCGTCTCCTTGAGGAGGCGTCGGGTCTCGTCGAAGAGGCGCGCGTTCTCGAGGGCCACGGAAAGGCTGCCGGCCAGTGTCGTAAGGAGCCGAACGTCGGAGTCGCTGAACGCGTTCGTCCGGTCGAGGTTCTGGAGGGAGATCCGGCCACGGACCTCGGAGCCGACGACGAGCGGAGCGAACAGCACGGATTGCGCCGGTTCGCCCTGGATCGGCGCCGGGAGCGGTTCGCCACGGGCCTCGTGATAGGCGGCAACGTCGTTGACGACGATCGGGCGGCGGGTCTTGAAGACTTCCGCGGTAAAGCCCCTTGCCGGCATCGGTTCGTCCGGGAACCGGGCACCGCGCTCGATCGTGTACGGGAAGTGGACCAGCCCGTCGGCCCTGTCGAGAATGCCGATGTCGACGACCTGGGCGTCGAAGATCTCCTGGATCTTGTCGCCGACGAGGTCGTACATCGCCTGAATGTCAAGGTTGGCCGCCAGCCCCTGCTGGACGCTGTTGACGACCGCCAGCTCCGCGGCCCGCTCGTCGGCTTCGCGGAGAAGCCGCTTCGTCTCGTCGAACAGCCGGGCGTTCTCGAGGGCCACGCCCATGCTCGAGGCGATGGTCGTGACGAGGCGCTCGTCCGCCTCGGTGAAGGCGTTGGGTCGGGGGTCACCCAGGATGACCGCCCCGATGGCGTCGCGCCCCCCGATGATCGGCACGCCGAGCCAAGACTCGCTCGGGTTCGCGGACTCGCCCTCGGGATAGCTGCCCATGAACCCGCCGCCGGCCACCTGGTCGGCGAACGTCCCGAAGCGGACTGCCCGGCGCTCGTTCAGCACGATCGATGTCAGGCCCTGGCCCAGCTCGATCGGCTCGCCCCGCAGACGCCGTCCGCTGTCGATTTCGTAGGGAAAGCTGATCAGGTTCGATGCCCGGTCGTAGAGGGCGATCGCCAGGTCGCGGGTGCGGAACATCGTCACGAGCCGATTCCCGACGAGCTCGATGATCGCCTCGAAGTCGAGCTGTTCGGCGAGCGCGGCGCCGATCTCGTTGATGATCCCGAGCTCCGACGCGCGCTGCTCGGTCTCCGCCAGCAGCCGCTTCGTCTCGTCGAACAGCCGGGCGTTCTCGAGGGCCACGCCCATGCTCGAGGCGAGAGTCGAGAGGAGCCGCTCGTGCGCCTCGGTGAAGGCGTCCTCGCGGAACTCCTGAACGGAGATCGCGCCGACGACGGTGTCGTTCGCCAGGACCGGCACGGCCAGGTACGACTGGGCGTGGGGCTCGTCAGGCACCCAGAGGGCGCCGTGGGCGACCATCTCGGCTTCAGTTCGAAGACGGACGGGTCGGCGGGTGGTAATGGCAACCGACGTCAGCCCTTGCCCGATGTCGACAGGCTCGGGGTCGAGGCGTCCGGCGCGGCTCTTGAAATACGGAAAGCGGATGTGCGTCGAGCTATGGTCAAGCAGCCCGACCGTAACGACCTCGGCGTGGAAGACCTCGTCGAGCCGCTCGCCGACCAGCCGGGCGATCGAATCGAAGTCGAGGTTCTGGGCGAGTCCCTCCTGGACGCTGTTGATGATCCCGAGCTCCGCGGCCCGCTCGTCCGTCTCCGCCAGCAGCCGCTTCGTCTCGTCGAACAGGCGCGCGTTCTCGAGGGCCGTGCCCATGCTGGTCGCGAGCGTCGAGAGCATCCGCTCGTCGCCGTCGTCGAACGCCTCCGGCTGCATGCTCTCGAGAAAGATCGTCCCGAGCACGCGGTCTCCGGCGAGGATCGGCACGCCCAGCCACGACTCGGTCTGCAGCCCCCGCCAAACCGCACCGAGCGCCTCCGCCTCTGCGCCGTTGGCGATTCGAAGAGGCTTGCGCGTCCTGATGACCTGTGAGGTGAGCCCCTCGCCGAACCGGAGCGGTTCGTCCTGGTGGCGCTTGCCCTCCTCGAGCGCGTACGGAAACGCGATCCTCCCGGTTGCCTCGTCGTACGTCGTGATGTGGACCGAGCGGGCGCTGAAGATCGACGCAACACGCTCGCCGACGAGCTCGATGACGGCCTCGAACTCGAGCTGCTCGGCCAGCGCCGCCCCGATTTCGTTGAGGACCGCAAGCTCGGCGGCGCGCTGGTCGGTTTCGCCCAGCAGGCGCTTCGTCTCCTCGAACAGGCGGGCGTTCTCGAGGGCGACGCCCATGCTCGATGCGAGCGTCGACAGGAGCCGTTCGTCGGCCCCGGTGTAGACGTTCGGCTCCGTGCTCTCGAGGCCGATGACCCCGATCACCCGCTCGCCGGCCAGGATCGGCACGCCCAGCCATGACTCCGAGACGGGACCCTCGACCTCGATCGCGACGCCGCCGGCCTGCGCGCTCGTGTCGAGACGAAGCGGCCTGCCTGATGAGATCACCTGCGACGTGAGACCGGTCCCGAGCGGAATCGGGTCCGTGTGGATCCGGACGCCGTCGGCGATCTCGTAGGGGAACCGGATCGTGTTCGTCGCCGGTTCATGAAGGCCGACGAACAGCGAGGTCGAGCGGAACAGACGGCGGACCCGCTCCCCGACCAGCTCCACGATGGCCTGGAAGTCGAGCTGCCGGGCCAGGGCGGACCCGATCTCGTTGACGAGCGCCAGCTCGTCGTTTCGCTGCTCGGTCTCCGCGAGCAGCCGCTTCGTCTCGTCGAACAGGCGGGCGTTCTCGAGAGCCGTGCCCATGCTCGAAGCGAGCGTCGAGAGGAGCCGCTCGTCCGACTCGCTGAACGCGTACTGCGGCACCCGCTCCAGCGAGATGACGCCCAGCACGCGGTCGCCGGCGAGGATCGGCACGCCGAGCCACGACTCGGCCTCGTCGCTGCCGGCGATGATCGCGCCGAGGGCGTCCGACTCCGCCGAGGTGTTGAGTCGAAGCGGCCTCCGGCGGGTGATCACCAGCGACGTGAGGCCGGAGCCGAGCGGCCGCGGTGCCAGCCCGGGGACGCGTTGGCCCTGGTCAAACTGGTAGAGCGTGTGGATCCGACCGCCCGGCTCGTCGTACAGGTGGATCGAGCCGGTCTGGACGTCGAAGATCGAGCGGATTCGATCGCCGACGAGGGTGATGATCGCGTCGAAGTCGAGCTGCCTGGCGAGCGCAAGGCCGATCTCGTTGACGAGCGACAGCTCGTCGTTCCGCTGTTCAGTCTCCGCGAGCAGTCCCTTCGTCTGGTCGAACAGGCGGGCGTTCTCGAGGGCGACGCCCATGCTGGAGGCGAGCGTGGCCAGGAGCCGCTCGTCGGACTCGCTGTAGGCATTCGGTGCGTACGCGGCGACGGCGATCGCGCCGAGGACGCGGTCGCCGGCCGCGATCGGGACCGCCAGGAACGACTCCATTCGAGCCCCGACCCAGATCGCGCCCAGCGCGTCCGCCTCGTCGGCGGTGCCGAGGCGAATGGCTCGGTTCTCGAGGATCACCTTCGACGTCAGGCCTTCGCCAAGCTCGAGAACGCCCGCATCCTCCTCGTCGTGGACGCCGTCCTCGATCGAATAGGGAAACGTGATCCGATTGGCCCCCGGCTCCATGATCCCGATGGACAACGTCGGAGCATCGAGGATCCGGCGGACGCGGTCGCCGATGAGCTCGATGATCGATCCGAAGTCGAGCTGCTTCGCGAGGGCACCGCCGATCTCGTTGACGAGGGCCAGCTCGGCGTTCCGCTGCCGGGTCTCCTCGATCGCACGCGCCCGGGTGAGGGCCGTCGCGATGTGCCGGCCGACGAACGTCAGGAGATCGAGGTCGTCCGCCGCGTAGCGCCGCGAATCGTCGTACGTCTGGACGGCGACGACACCGACCACCTTGCCGTCAGCCTCGAGCGGGACGCCGAGCCACTCGATCGCCAGCTCGCCCACGGGTGTCAGCTCACCCTGCTCGGCGAGCTCGCGCATTCGGGCCCGGTCCATCAGCTCCGGCCGGCCGGTTCGGAGCATGTAGGCCGTGACGCCGGCCGCATCGCCGACGCCGAACGGGGCCCACGTGGTCGGGTCCGGGATGTCCGGATCGACGAGGTCCCGGAAGAACGGGTAGTTGATCGCCCTGCGCTCGTCGTCATAGAGCGCGACATAGAAGTTCTCGGCGTACATGAGCTCGCCGACGATCGCGTGGATCGACCGGTAGAACTCCCCGAGGTCGCTCGCCGCGCTCGCCGCGTCGGCGATCCGGTAGAGGGCAGCCTGGACCTGCTCGGCGCGCTCCCGCTGGGCCTCGAGGGCCTCGAGCTCGGCGATCCGGCGCTGGGCGTCGGCGAGCCGGCCGCCGCGGGGCGCCGCGGGCGCAGTCATCGCGTCGTCATTCGCGCGGCCGATCCCCATCCTCGGCTCATCACGATCCGGCCGTCACCTCGCGCAGTCGGGAGCGACGGGTGCGCGCCCGGACCACAGTATGGCGGACGGCCGGGCCGAACGGCCGCTCAGGTTCTGCGCCTCGACGTTGTCACGCGTCACCGGAAACACGCGGGGACCAGGACCTTCGGAACCCGGTCTCGATGACCCGCGTGTACCATCCGGCTTCTTCCTCGACGGCGCCTTTCTCCAGGGAGGATTCGATGCGCCACTCCCCGGCGCGGCATGGCCGCGTCCACTCCGTCGGCCGGTCGCTTGCGATCGTGAGCCTGCTCTCCACTGCGGTCTTCGCCCTGGCGGGTCCGGTGGCCGCTGCCGACGCCGAGATCGGCCACCGCGACCAGACCTACGGTGGGAAGAGCGCGGCGACGCCGACGAAGTACTCGAGTCAGCACAAGCTCTGGTTCAACGACGGGATCTGGTGGGCGGCGATGTTCGAGCCCACGAGCGCCGAGTTCCACATCTTCCAGCTCAACCGACAGGACCAGACCTGGTCGGACACCCACACGGTGATCGACACCCGGGACACCGCTCACGTCGACGTCCTCTGGACCGGCTCGAAGCTCTACGCGGTCGGCACCACCTCCGCGGGCGCTCCGATTCTCCGGCGCTACTCGTACGACTCGGGGTCGAACTCATACTCGATCGACTCCGGGTTCCCGCTCACGATCAGCCAGCCGGCGCCTGTCGGTTCCGCGTCCGTGTCGATCACCAAGGACTCGACCGGTCGGCTCTGGATCGCGCTGATGCAGGCCCAGGGCACGACGCCGGAGAAGTGGCGAGCCGCCGTCGCCCATTCGACGACGGACGATGCGACGTGGTCGGCCGTCGAGGAGCTGCCGGGTCAGGGACCGACGGGCATCGGCCCGGCCGGCGGCAGCAGCGACGGAAACGACCTCGCCCAGGTCGTCGCCTTCGGCGCCGCCGGGAGCGAGCGAGTCGGCGTCATGTGGAGCCACGAGCCGGTCGACGGCACGAGCTCGGCCGACAACAACGGCTTCTACTTCACGAGCCGCGCCGATTCGAACGCGAGCCTCGACTCCACGAGCTGGTCGGCGCCGACCGCGGTCCTGTCGGGCGCCTACACCGCCGACAACCACCTCAGCGTGACCACGGATGAGAACGACGACGTCCTCGCGGTCGTCAAGACGAATCGCGACAAGGACCCGGGCCCGAACGGCAGCGATCCCCTGGTGACCGTCCTTTCCCGCTCCTCGAGCGGCGTCTGGAGCCGCCACGACGTGTTCAAGGTGAGCACGAATACGAAGCCGACGCGGCCATACGTCGTCGTCGATTCGTCGGCCCACACGGCGAACGTCTTCTACGCGGCGCCTGAATCGGCCACGAGCACGGCAAATCCCGCCACGATCTACGTGACCTCGGCGCCGCTCAGCACGCTCGGCTTCTCGGGTCCGGGGTCGGCGATCATCAAGGACTCGAACAACGACTGGGACCTCAACGACGTCACCTCGACGAGCCAGCACGTCACCTCGGCCTCGGGCTGGGTGGCGCTCGCCGAAGGCCGCAAGACCGACAGCTACTTCCATGCCTGCTCCGGGGCGGCCTGCCCGCAGATCACGACCGGTGCGACCTACTCCGCGATCACCCCTGTCCGGCTGCTCGACACGCGGAGCGGCAACGGGCTCAGCGGCAAGTTCACGAGCGGGGACGCGCGAACATTCGACGTTGCCGGGCGCGGCGGCATCCCCAACGACGCCGTCGCGGTGACCGGCAACCTGACCGTCACCGGCCAGACATCACTCGGTCACGTCGCGCTCGGGCCCGTCCCGACGGACACGCCGCTCACCTCCACGATCAACTTCCCGAAGGGCGACAACCGGGCGAACAACGTCACGGTGAAGCTCGGCACCGGCGGCACGCTCAGCGCCACGTTCGTCGGGACCTCCTCGACCGAAAAGACGCACCTCATCTTCGACGCGACCGGCTACTTCACCGACGACACGAGCGGGACGACGTTCAGCGCGGTCACGCCCGCCCGGATCCTCGACAGCCGGAGCTCGCTCGGCGCGAGCACGTTCCACAGCAAGGTCCACCAGACCTTCCAGGTAAGCGGCAAGGGCGGCGTACCCAGCGACGCCGTCGCGGTGACGGGCAACCTGACCGTGACGAACCAGACCTCACTCGGCCACGTCGCCATCGGTCCGAGCACGCCTGACGCCGAGCCGGCCACCTCCAACCTCAACTTCCCCAAGGGCGACAACCGCGCCAACGGCGTCACCGTCAAGCTCGACGCCGACGGCAAACTCAGCGCCACCTTCGTTGGTGCCTCCGACACAGACACGACGGATCTCCTGTTCGACGTGACCGGCTACTTCACCGACGACCTCTCCGGGGCCACGTTCACGCCGCTCACGCCGGCGCGGATCCTCGACAGCCGGATCGGGCTCGGCGTGCCGCACAGCTTCGCGACGGGCGTCCACCAGACGTTCGACGTGACCGGGGAGGGCGGGGTCCCCGACAACGCCGTCGCCGTGACCGGCAACCTCACCGTGACCGGCCAGACCGCCAAGGGCCACGCGGCCATCGGCCCCACCGCCGAGGACGGCGAGCCCGCGACATCGACGCTCAACTTCCCGAAGGGCGACAACCGCGCCAATGGCGTCACGGTGAAGCTCGGCGCCGGCGGCACACTGAGTGCCACCTACGTCGGGACGACGGCGGGCTCGACGACGGATCTCCTGTTCGACGTCGGAGGGGTCTTCACCCCGTAACGGGTCGGGGGGGCGGGCTGCCTTTCCCGCCCTCGGACCGCCGGCCGGTACGATCGGGCGGTGGAGGCGACGGCTCCGGCGATCCTCGAGCTCGGGCTCATCCTCGCGGTCGCCGCCGCGGCCGGCTGGGTCGCGCGGCGACTCGGGCTGCCGGCGACGATCGGCTACCTCGCCGTCGGCCTGGTCGTTTCCCCGTTCACGCCGGGCTACGTCGCGGAGCGCGAGCACATCCAGCTCCTCGCCGACGTCGGAGTCGTGCTCCTCCTGTTCGAGGTCGGCATCGAGATCGATCTCGTCCGGCTCGGGCGTGAGCAGCGTGCGCTCTTCTTCGTAGCCCCGGCGCAGGTGATCCTGACGACGGCGATCACCGCGGCCGCGGCCGTGCTGCTAGGCCTGCCGCTCGGCGCGGCCGCGCTCGTCGGTCTGTCGATCGCCCTCTCGTCGAGTGTCGTGATCGTCAACATCACCCGAAGCCGACGCCGAACGACGGACCAGCCGACCGAGGTGGCGATGCTCGGCTGGAGCGTCCTC
>DASXWX010000333.1:0-2932 GCA_036503395.1 Candidatus Limnocylindrales bacterium | reverse complement strand
CGGGCTCCACGAATCGCTGGGCATCTACTCGGGCGGTCTCGGCGTGCTCGCGGGCGACCACATGAAGTCCGCCTCGGACATGGCCCTGCCGCTGGTCGGGGTCGGGCTGCTGTATCGCAATGGCTACTTCCGCCAGACGATCGACGCCGACGGCCACCAGGAGCATCGCTATCCCGACTACGACCCCCGGCGGATGCCGATCAGCCGGGTCCTCGGTCGGGAGGGCGAGCCGCTCAGCGTCACCGTCGAGCTGCCCGGCCGCGACGTCCAGGTCGACGTGTGGGTCGTCCAGGTCGGGCGCGTGCCGGTCCTCCTCCTCGACACCGACATCCCGGAGAACACGCCCACTGATCGGCCGATCACGCACATCCTCTACGTCCGCGGTCGCGAGATGCGGCTCCACCAGGAGCTCGTGCTCGGTGTCGGCGGCGTCCGCGCGATCCGCTCGCTGGGCATCGCGCCGGCCCTCTGGCACCTGAACGAGGGCCACTCCGCGTTCCTCCTGGCGGAGCGGGCGCGCGAGCTCGTCGCCGCCGGACGAACGCTCGACGATGCCTGGCCCGAGGTCCGCCGCAACAGCGTGTTCACGATCCACACCCCGGTCTCGGCGGGCAACGAACGGTTCGACACCGCGCTCGTCAAGCGCGTCGCGGGGCCTCTCTTCGATGGCGACGAGCGGCCCGGGACGGGCGGCGTCCCGCTCGAGCGGATCCTCGCGCTGGGACGCGGCAGCGACGACGACCCGAACCAGTGGGACATGACGGCGTTCAGCCTGCGTCTCACGAACGGGGCGAACGCGGTGAGCCACCTCCACGCCCGAACCGCCAACGGCACCTGGAGCAACGTCGTCGAGCACGAGATCCTCGGCATCACGAACGGCGTCCATCCCGGGACATGGCTCGGGACGCCCGTCCGGGACCTGTACGAGCGGCACCTCGACGCCGACCTGGCCGCGATCGACGCGCGGAGCGAGGGCGGTCGGATCTGGGAGCGCCTCGAGCGCCTTTCGCTCGCCGACCTGTGGCAGGCGCACGAGCGCCAGAAGCTCGAGCTGTCGATCTTCGCTCGTGGCCGACTTCGGGCCCAGTTCGCGCGACACGGCGAATCACCAAGCGCACTCGCCGAGCTCGACCGCGTCCTCGATCCCGACATCCTGACGATCGGGTTCGCCCGGCGGTTCGCGACCTACAAACGCGCGCACCTCCTGTTCACGGACGTCGAGCGGCTCGCGCGCCTGCTGTGGAGCGAGGAGCGACCGGTCCAGATCGTGTTCGCGGGCAAGGCGCACCCGGCCGATCGCCCGGGCCAGCAGGTGATCGAGGAGATCTTCGCGCGGACGCGTTCGAGGCAGCTTCGCGGCCGCGTCTTCATCCTCGAGGACTACGACATGCGCATCGCCCGCTTCCTCGTCCAGGGCGTCGACGTCTGGCTCAACAACCCCCGCCGCCCGCTCGAGGCCTCCGGTACGTCGGGCATGAAGGCGGCCATCAACGGTGTCGTCAACGTGAGCGTCCTCGACGGCTGGTGGGACGAGGGCTGGCTCGGCGACGGCGACAACGGCTGGGCGATCGGCGGTCGAGAGCAGAACGAGGACGAGGGCGCGCAGGACTGGGCCGACGCACAGGACCTCTACCGGATCCTCGAGGACGAGGTCGGCCCGTGCTTCTACGACCGCACGGGGGCGGGCTTTCCCCGCCGTTGGGCCGAGACGATGCGGCGCTCGATCACGAGCACGATCTGGCGATTCTCGACGACCCGAATGCTCGTCGAGTACGCCGAGCAGCTCTACCTGCCCGCGGCGGGCATCGAAGCGCCGCCACGGCGCGAGCCCGTCGTCACCGAAGCCGGCTGAGCGACCGCCGCCCTCGATGGCGCCGCGGATCTCGCTTGCGCTCGCGATCCACAACCACCAGCCGGTCGGGAACTTCGGCTGGGTCGTCGCCGAGGCCTGCGACCGGGCCTACGAGCCGATGGTCGAGGCGCTCGAACGCCACCCGGGCGTCCGGCTCGCGCTCCACTACAGCGGGCCGCTCCTCGAGTGGTTGCGGGCCGAGCGGGCCGAGCTCATCGGGCGGATCGCCGTCCTCGCCTCGCGCGGCCAGGTCGAGGTCCTCGGCGGCGGCTGGTTCGAGCCGATCCTCGCATCCCTGCCCGGCGGCGACCGCCTCGTCCAGCTCGAGCGGATGGCAGGCGAGGTGGAGGCGTCCTTTGGGCGTCGACCCGCCGGGGCCTGGTTGGCCGAGCGCGTCTGGGAGCCGGACCTGCCGACCTCGCTCGCCTCGGCCGGTTACCGCTGGACGATCCTCGACGACCAGCACTTCCGCGCCGCGTCGATCCAGGAGGACGCGCTCTGGGGCGCGTACACGACCGAGGATCAGGGCCGCCTCCTGACGCTGTTCGGCACCGAGCGCGGCCTTCGCTACGGCATCCCCTTCAGGCCGGTCGAGGACGTCATCGCGCACCTGCGCACGAACGCCACGGAGGACGGCCGACGGATCGGTGTGATGGGCGACGACGGCGAGAAGTTCGGCGCGTGGCCGACGACCTGGGAGCTGTGCTGGGGTCGCGAGCGCTGGGTCGAGCGCTTCTTCGCCGCGCTCGAGGCGAACGGCGGCTGGCTCACGACGACGACGCCAACGGACTGGCTCGATCGCGAGCCGCCGATCGGACGTGTCTATGTCCCGACGAGCTCGTACGCCGAGATGGGCGAATGGGCACTTCTGGCGGACGAGGCAGTCGAGTTCGCGGCTGTCGTCGAGCGTGATCGCGACGACGGCCGACCCGAGGCGCGCTGGATGCGCGGAGGGTTCTGGCGCAACTTCCAGGTGCGATACCGCGAGATCAACGACCTCCACAAGCAGATGCTCCGGACGTCCGCCGCAGTTGCCGCGCTGCCCGCGGGACCCGAACGCGACCGTGCAACCGACCACCT
>DASXWX010000332.1:0-8837 GCA_036503395.1 Candidatus Limnocylindrales bacterium | reverse complement strand
GCACTCGTGCTGGCCGGCGGCCGAGCGCTCGCCGCCGGGCCGATCGACGAGGCGCTCACGGGCGACTCGCTCTCGAAGGCGTACGGCGTACCGCTCCTCGTCGACGTGAACGGCGGGCGGCGGTTCGCCCGGCGCCGTCCTTCGGCCTGATCCGCGAGGCGGTCGTCAGGCCGCGGCCGCGAGCCTCCTGAGTACGGCCTGCAGGATTCCGCCCTGGCGGTAGTAGTCGACCTCGATCGGGCCGTCGAGCCGGCAGTCGACCTCGAAGACGCGCTCGCTGCCGTCCTCGTCGCGGCGAGCGGTGACACGGAGTCGTGCCCGCGGCCGGAGGCCGTCGCCGAGGCCAGCGACCGTGTAGGCCTCCCGACCGGTGAGGCCAAGCGAGCCGGCACTCTCGCCGGGCATGAACTGGAGCGGCAGGACGCCCATCCCGACGAGGTTCGAGCGGTGGATCCGCTCATAGCTCTCGGCGATCACGGCCCGCACGCCGAGGAGCGCCGTGCCCTTGGCCGCCCAGTCGCGCGACGAGCCTGAGCCGTACTCCTTGCCGGCGATCACGAGGAGCGGCACAGCCTCGTCGGCGTAGCGCATCGCCGCGTCGTAGATGAAGGCTTCCTCGCCGCCCGGGAGGTGGACCGTGTAGGGCCCCTCGCGGCCCGCGGCGAGGGCGTTGCGCAGCCGGATGTTGCCGAACGTGCCACGCATCATGACCTCGTGGTGTCCGCGCCTGGACCCGTACGAGTTGAACTGGAGCGGTCCGACGCCGTGCTCCTGGAGCCACTGCCCGGCGGGCGACCACGGCGCGATCGAGCCGGCCGGGCTGATGTGGTCGGTCGTGACCGAATCGCCGAGGAGGGCCAGCACGCGCGCCCCGTCGATGTCGCCGACCGGCGGCGGCTCGCGCCTGAGCCCGTCGAAGAACGGCGGCTTGGCGATGTAGGTCGAATCGTCGGTCCACGCGTACCGGTCGCCGCTCGGGATCGGCAATGCGCGCCACCGGTCGTCGCCCTCGAAGACGACGGCGTAGGTGCGCCGGAACAGCTCCGGATCGATCGAGTCGCGGATGACGCCCCGGATCTCGTCCGCCGACGGCCACAGGTCGGTGAGGAGGACCGGAGTCCCGTCCGGGTCACGACCGAGTGGCTCGGTCGTGAGGTCGATGTCGACCCGACCGGCGAGCGCGAACGCGACGACCAGCGGCGGGCTCGCCAGGTATGACGCCCGGGCGAGCGGGTGGATCCGACCCTCGAAGTTGCGGTTGCCGGACAGGACCGCGGCGACGACGAGGTCGTTCTCCTCGATCGCGCCGGCGACCGCTTCGTCGAGCGGCCCGGAGTTGCCGATGCAGGTCGTGCAGCCGTAGCCGGCGAGCGCGAAACCGAGCTCCTCGAGCGGTGCCATGAGGCCGGCCGCCTCGAGATAGCCGGTGACGGCCTTCGAGCCCGGGGCCAGCGACGTCTTGACGTAGGGCGGGACGGTCAGGCCGCGCGCGACCGCGTTCCGTGCCAGGAGACCCGCGCCGACCATCACCGTCGGGTTCGAGGTGTTCGTGCAGGAGGTGATCGCGGCGATCGCCACGGCGCCGGTACGGATCGAGGCCTCCTCGTCGCCGACGCGGATCGCGATGGACGGATAGGCCGCGCCATTCGACGATCCTCGGCCCGGGTCGCGCGCGGGGCTGACCTCGACGGTGACCTCCGCCCTCGCGAACGACGGCGGATCCGAGGCCGGGAAGGATTCCCGCGAGGCCTCCTCGACCCCGTTCGGCTGTGGCCGAGCCGGTGGTGGCGTCGTCGCCCCGGCCTCGGGCGGCGGGAACATGCCCCGGAAGCTGGTCCCGAGCTCGGCCAGGACGATGCGGTCCTGCGGTCGCCGCGGCCCCGCGACGGACGGGACGACGGTCGAGAGGTCGAGCTCGAGCAGGTCGTCGAAGTCGGGGACCCGGCCGGGCTCGCGCCACAGGCCCTGCTCCTTCGCGTAGCGCTCGACGAGCGCGATGCGGTCGTCCGGACGGCCCGTCAGGTGGAGATAGGCGAGCGTCTCGTCGTCGATCGGGAAGAGCGTCGAGGTCGCCCCGAACTCGGGGCTCATGTTGCTGATCGTCGCCCGGTCGGCGAGGGCGAGGCCGGCCAGCCCGTCGCCGGCGAACTCGACGAATGCGCCGACGACACCGTACGAGCGGAGCATCTCGGTGACGACGAGGACGAGATCGGTGGCAGTCGAGCCGCGCGGCAGCTCACCGCGGAGTGCCACGCCCACGACCCGCGGCATCGGCTGGTAGAGCGGCTGCCCGAGGAGCACGACCTCGGCCTCGATCCCGCCGACGCCGTAGCCGAGCACGCCGAGGCCATTGACCATCGTCGTATGCGAGTCGGTCCCGACGAGCGTGTCCGGGAAGGCGACGCGGCCGTGAGCGTCCTCACGATCGGCCACGACCGTTGCCAGGTATTCGAGGTTGACCTGGTGGACGATGCCCGTCCCCGGCGGCACGACCCGGAAGTTGCGGAAGGCCGTCTGGGCCCACCGCAGGAGCTGGTAGCGCTCGCCGTTCCGCTCGTACTCGCGCCCGACGTTGAAGGCGAACGCGGCCGCGTTCCCGAACATGTCGACCTGGACCGAGTGGTCGATCACGAGGTCGGCCGGGACGAGCGGGTTGACGAGGGCGGGATCGCCGCCGAGCTCGGCCATCGCGTCGCGCATGACCGCGAGGTCGACGACGGCCGGCACGCCGGTGAAGTCCTGGAGGATGACCCGCGAGGGCATGAACGGGATCTCGGCCTCGGCCGCCGCACCCGGTTTCCAGGCCGCGAGCGTCGCGACGTCGTCCTCGCCGACGAGCCCCTCGCCGGCGTGCCGGACGAGGTTCTCGAGCAGGATCCGGACCGTCACCGGAGCCCGGCCGAGATCGGTCGCGAGCTCGACTCGGCCGGGCAGCCCGGCGAGCCGGTAGATGTCGGGCAGCCCGGCGGCGAGCGGACCGCGGACGCCGAAGGGATCAGCGGCGCCGCGACGTCCGGCCGGGGCTCCGACGGGGTGGTCGGGAGACGGGCTCGAGGGCACGGGGACGTCCTTGGCTGTCGATAGACTCTGCCGATGAAGAGTACCCCGGGTCGCCGTTCGGGAGCCGCGACCGGGGTGGCTCCCGCGCGCAGGCGCCCCGGATGAGGCCGTTCGGAGAGGAACCGCCCGGCCGGCCGGCTCGCGACGAAACGCTCGACGAGCTCCGTGCGGCCGGGGTCGAGCTCGACCCGCCCGGACGGCCGCAGGACGACCACGGGCACGACCACCCGCCGGGTGAGCTGCCGGCGATCGGGATCGTCGGCGCCGGTCCGGTCGGGACCGCCCTCGGTGCCGCCTTCGCCCGTGGCGGCTGGCCGGTGACCGCGGTGGCCAGTCGCGACGCCCGACGGCGCGAACGGTTCCGCTCGTTCGTCCCGGGGGCGCGCGCCTTCGTCGAGCCCGCGGCGATCCTCGACGAGGCGCAGCTGATCGTGCTCGCGGTGCCCGACGATGCGATCCCCTCGCTCGCCGGGCGGCTCCGGCTGTACAGCGGCCAGGCCCTCGTCCACACGAGCGGCGCCCTCGGCCCGGAAGTCCTCGAGCCGGCGATGGCCGCCGGGACGCAGGCCGGCACGTTCCATCCCCTCGTGGCCTTCGCCGAGGTCGAGCGGGCACTCGATGCGCTGCCGGGCTCGACGATCGCGATCGAGGCCGATCCGCAGCTCGGTTCGCTTCTGGCGGGACTCGCCGAATCGATCGGCGCGGTGCCGGTCCGCCTCGCCCCGGGCTCGAAGGCGGCCTACCACGCCGGCGCGGTCCTCGCCGCCGGTGGGCTCGTCGCGCTCCTCGACGCGATCGTCCGGCTCGGCGCGGTCGCCGGCCTCGACGAGGCGTCGTCGCTGGCGCTCTACGGCCGGCTCGCCGAGCAGACGCTCGAGAACGCCCGGATGCTGGGCGTCGCGGCCGCACTGACCGGCCCGATCGTCCGAGGCGACGTCGGGACGCTCCGCCTCCATCTCGCCGCCCTGGCCGCCCACGCGCCGGACGTTCTGCCCCTCTACCGGGCGGCGGCCGAGCGCGAGCTCCGGATCGCGATCGAGCGGGGGACGATCGACGCCGACCGCGCGGACGCCGTACGGCGGGCGCTCGCCCCATCCGCGGTCGCGTCACTTGCAAGCGAGGCCTGATTCGCTACGATCAGCGCAGATGGAGAGGAGCGTGACGGCACGGTATGCGAGCCGGTCCGGGGCCCGGTTCGTCCGGTCCCACGGCCTCGATCGTGAGCGTCGGCTCGGCCTCCGGTCGTTCGGCACCTTCCGTCCCGCCCCGACGTCCCCCACGGTCCTCCGTCGTGACGACATCGGGCCGCTCCGCGCGCTTCGCGGAAGCTGGCGCAGGCCGGTCCGCGACGAGATCGCTCGACCCAGGCTCGGCGGTCCCAAGCCCGTCGTCTCGATCCGTTGGACCGACGGTCGGCGGTTCGGCCCGACCCGCCCGACGAGCGCCGCCCCGGCGCCGTGGCGCGGCTGAGGTCCGCCACCGCAACGTCCGCCGGAGGGATCGTCAACCGCCGGAAGGGCGGGTCCGTCGAGATCGTCGTCGGCCGCCGCCGCCGTGAGCGGGGTGCCACCTGGACGCTGCCGAAGGGAACGCCCGCCGCGGGCGAGACGACCGAGGAGACCGCCCTCCGCGAAGTGGGGGAGGAGACCGGCCTCGAGGTCCGGATCACCGCTCCGTTCGACTCCATCCACTACACGTTCGTCCAGGACGGGACCCGCATCCACAAGACCGTCCATTACTTCCTGATGGAGCCGACGGGCGGCGACCTCGCCCGGCACGATCACGAGTTCGACGAGGTCCGCTGGATCAGGCTCCGCGACGCCGATTCCATGCTGACCTTTCCGACGGAGCGCGCGCTCGTCGAGAAGGCCTCGACCGTGCTCGAGCCACGGCCCGGACCGGCCTTCTCCGAGTCGCCGGCGTGACCGAGGAGGCGCATCACAGTCCACTCGAGGACCGGCACGAGGCGCTCGGCGCCCGAATGATCGAGTTCGGCGGCTGGCTCATGCCGCTCCAGTACCGCGGCATCCTCGAGGAGCACCGGGCCGTCCGCGAGCGAGCGGGTGTGTTCGACCTGTCGCACATGGGCGAGCTGATCGTCGAGGGCGAGGAGGCCGGAGCGGGCCTCGCCCACGCCCTCGTCTCGAACCCACCGGCGCTGGCCGTCGGGCGGGCCCAGTACTCGCTCATCTGCACGACCGACGGCGGCGTCATCGACGACCTCATCGTCTACCGCCTCGGCGACGAGCGGTTCATGGTCGTCGCGAACGCGGCGAACGCGAGCGCGGTCAGCGACGCGCTCGCCGAGCGGCTCGAGGGCCGCCGGGCGATCCTCGACGACGAGACGCTGGCGACGGCGCTGGTCGCGATCCAGGGCCCGCTCGCGGCCGACGTGCTCGGCCCGCTGACCGACCTCGATCTCACGACGATCCGGTACTACGGGATCGCGGAGGGCGCCGTCGCCGGCATGCCGGCGCGGGTCGCACGGACCGGCTACACCGGCGAGGATGGCTTCGAGCTCTATGTCGACGAGGCCGCCGCCGGGACCGTCTGGGACGCGCTCCTCGAGGCCGGCCGCGTTCGCGGCGTCGAGGCCTGCGGGCTCGGCGCCCGCGACACGCTCCGGCTGGAGGCCGGGATGCAGCTCTACGGCAACGAGCTCGACCGCGACACGAACCCCTACGAGGCCCGGCTCGGACGGGTGGTCAACCTCGACAAGCCCGACGATTTCGTCGGCCGGGCGGCGCTCGAGCGGATCGCCGAGAACGGCCCCGAGCGGGTCCTCGTCGGCCTCGCGATCCGGGGGCGGTCGATCGCCCGGCACGGCTATCCGGTCTTCGCCGACAGCCACCGGACCGGCACCGTCACGAGCGGGACCCAGTCGCCGACGCTCGGCCACCCGATCGCGATGGCCTACGTCGCTCCCGACGATGGCGAACCGGGTACGATCCTCGCGGCCGAGGTCAGGGGGACACAGGTCCCGGCCGATGTCGTGCCGCTTCCGTTCTATCGTCGCGAAGGATGACGATCGCGAGCTGCGACGAGCCCAACGCCGGTCGAGTGTCGCATCCAGTGAGAGAGCCCTGAGGAATGGTTCCGGCCGACCTGCGCTACACGAAGGAGCACGAGTGGGTCCGCGTCGACGGCGACGAGGCGACCGTCGGGGTCACCGAGTTCGCCGCCGAGCAGCTGGGTGACGTGGTCTTCGTCGAGCTGCCGGACCCAGGCCGTGCCCTCGACCAGTTCGCGGCCTTCGGCGTCGTCGAGTCGGTCAAGGCGGTGAGCGACCTGTTCGCGCCGGTGTCGGGCGAGGTCGTCGCGGCGAACGATCGCCTCGCTTCGTCGCCGGAGCTCGTGAACCAGGACCCGTACGGCGAGGGCTGGATGGTCCGGATTCGCCTCGCCGACCGAAGCCAGGTCGACGCGCTCCTCGACGCCACAGGCTACGAAGCCCTGACCGCCGAGGCGTAGTCGAGGATGCCCTTCGGGCCCCATACGCCGGACGATCGCGCCGCGATGCTCGCGGCGCTCGGCATCGACTCGGTCGACGACCTCTTCGCCGACATCCCGCCAGAGCTCCGGGCGTCCCCGCTCCGGCTCGACCCGCCCGAGCCCGAGGCCGCGCTCGTCGACCGGATGGCGCGGCTCGCCGCCCGCAACCGGGTCGACCTCGCCGCCTTCGCCGGCGCCGGCGCCTACCGACACTACGTGCCGGCGGTCGTCGATCAGCTCCTCCTGCGGGGCGAGTGGTACACGGCCTACACGCCCTACCAGCCGGAGGTGAGCCAGGGCACGCTTCAGAGCATCTACGAGTACCAGTCGCTGCTCGCGGAGCTGACCGGCCTGGACGTCGTGTCGGCCTCGCACTACGACGGCGCCGCCGCCACCGCCGAGGCGGCGCTCATGGCCTGTCGGCAGACCCGACGCTCGCGGGTGCTCGTGTCGCGCGGCGTCCATCCCCACTATCGAGCGGCCGCGACCACGTACCTCGACGCGGCCGGGATCGAGCACGAGGAGGTTCCGCTGGTCGCCGACGGACCGGCAGCGGGCACGACGGACCTCGACGCGCTCGAGCGGCTCCTCGCGGAGAGCGACCGGCCCGTCGCCGGCGTCCTCGCCGCGCAGCCGTCCGTCCTCGGCCTCCTCGAGCCGATGGCCGCGATCGGGCGCCTCGCCCACGACGCCGGCGCGCTCTTCGTTGCGGTCGTCGAGCCCGTCTCACTTGCCGTCCTCGCGCCGCCCGGCGCGTACGGCGCGGACATCGCGGCGGGCGAGGGTCAGCCGCTCGGCATTCCGCTGGCGTATGGCGGCCCATACCTCGGCATCCTCGCGACGACGAACGCGCTCGTCCGCCAGATCCCGGGCCGCCTCGTCGGCCAGACGACCGACGCCGAGGGCCGCCGGGCGTTCGTCATGACGCTTCGGGCGCGCGAGCAGGACATCCGGCGCGAACGCGCCGCGAGCAACATCTGCACGAACCAGGCCCTGCTCGCGCTCGCGGCCTCGATCTACCTCGCCGAGCTCGGGCCGCACGGGCTGCGCGACGTCGCGGCGGTCGGGGCGGCCAGGGCAGCCGAGCTCGAGGCCGCCCTGGCCGCGGTCGGCGCGCCCCGCCTCCATCCGGGTCCCTATCTCAACGAGTTCGCCGTCCGCGTCCCCGACGCGGTCGCGGTCCATCGCCGGCTGCTCGATCGCGGCGTCCTCGCCGGCGTGCCGCTGGCGACCCTCGAGCCGGCCGACCCGACGTTTGCGGATGCGCTCCTCGTCTGCGCCACCGAGGTCACCACGGCCGAGGAGATCGGCCATTTCGCCGCGGCGCTGGCGGACGAGCTCGGACAGGGCGGGGAGGGGAGCGGCCGACCGGTCCCGAGCGTCGCGGCCGAGGCGGCCGAAGCCCGTCGCGTCGAGGTCGGGGCGCGGTGAGCGTCACGGGTCCGCGGCTGCAGCCGACGCTCGCCGAGCGCTCGCGTCCGGGTCGCGGGCCGCCGATCGTCGGCCACCCGCCCGAGGGCGCCCTGGACCGCCTGCCGGCCGACCAACGGCGGTCGAACCCGCCCGCGCTGCCGGAGCTCAACGAGCCCGATGTCGTCCGTCACTACGTCAATCTGTCGCAGCTCAATCACGCCGTGGACACCGGCTTCTACCCGCTCGGCAGCTGCACGATGAAGTTCAACCCGAAGGTGAACGAGCTGGCGGCGCGACTGCCGGGCTTCGCCCAGCTCCACCCGCTCGCGCCGGATGCGGCCGCGCAGGGCACGCTCCAGCTGCTCTGGGAGCTCGAGTCGCTCCTGGCCGAGATCACCGGGATGGATGCCGTCACCCTGCAGCCGGCCGCCGGAGCGCAGGGCGAGCTGACCGGGATTCTCATGATCCGGGCCTACCACCGCGATCGCGGTGACGAGGCCCGGACCGAGGTTCTCGTGCCCGATTCCGCACACGGGACGAACCCGGCGACGGCGACCATGGCCGGCCTGCGGACCGTCAACGTGCCTTCGGCCGCCGACGGCGGAGTGAACGTCGACGCCTTCAGGGCCGCGCTCGGACCGGCCACGGCGGCGGTCATGATCACGAACCCCTCGACGCTCGGGCTGTTCGAGACGCGCATCGGCGAGCTCCTCGAGGCGGTCCACGAGGCAGGCGCCCTCGCCTACATGGACGGGGCCAACCTCAACGCGATCCTCGGCCGCTTCAAGCCGGGCGAGGCCGGCTTCGACGTCATGCATCTGAACACTCACAAGACGTTCTCGACGCCGCACGGTGGCGGTGCGCCGGGTGCC
>DASXWX010000331.1:0-2257 GCA_036503395.1 Candidatus Limnocylindrales bacterium | reverse complement strand
GACCGGACTTCCGGCTCCACGATCACGCCGACTATCCGACCTGGTACGGCTTCACCCATCCGCGGCCGGACCTGCTCGGCCGCGCCGTCTACGGCCTGCCCGAGCTCCACCGATCCGAGCTCGCCGATGCCGGTCCGGAAGCGCTCGTCGGCGCTCCCGGCTGTTATCCGACGGCGTCGATCCTCGCGACGGCGCCGCTCGCGCGGTCCGGCCTCATCGCCGATCTCGTCGTCGACGCCAAGAGCGGCGTTTCGGGTGCCGGCCGCGACCCGAAGCCGGACCTGACGTTCTCCGAGGTCAACGAGAGCGTGAAGGCGTACGGCGTCGGAGGCCACCGCCACGTCGCGGAGATGGAGCAGGAGCTGCGGGCGCTCGCGGGCGAAGATCTCGCCCCCGTCGAGTTCGTGCCGCACCTCGTGCCGATGACCCGGGGCATCCTCGCGACCTGCCACGTCCGGACGACGCGGCCGATCGGCCAGGCCGAGCTCGATGACCTCTACGCGGCCGCCTACGGCGACGAGCCGTTCGTCCGGGTCGTGGACACGCCGCCCGCCACGAAGCACGTCCTCGGCAGCAACGACTGCCGGGTTTACGTGCGCGCCCTTCCCCGCACGGGTCGGGTCGTGGCGATCGCCGCGATCGACAACCTCGTGAAGGGCGCCGCCGGCCAGGCCGTCCAGGCGTTCAACGTCGCCTTCGGGCTGCCCGAGACGGCCGGGCTGACCGCTCTCCCGGTCGCCCCGTGAGCGACGCCGTGGCCGTCGAAGGCGCCGCGTCCGTCGTGGAGGGCGAGATCGCCGGCTCGACCGCCGACGAGGCCTCCGCGGCCGCCCGGCCGGCCGACTCCGCGGTCCGCGCCCTTGCGACGCGTCTGCCCGACGACCTGCCGGCCGTGGAGCGGCGTGCGGCGATGCCGGCCGGCTTCGTGGCCGCGGGTGGAACGGCCGGGATCAAGCGCTCGGGACGGCCCGATCTCGCCGTGATCGCAGTCGCCGACGGCGGGAACGGATCGAGCGCGAGCCCGCATCAGGTCCGGCCAGCGGCCGTCGCCGCGCTCTTCACTCGCAATCTCGTTCCCGCCGCGCCGGTTCGGACGTCTCGGGCCCACCTGCTCGCGACCGCGCCCGCCGGCGGTGGCCGCAATGGCTGGACGCAGGCGCTGATCGCGACGAGCGGCAGCGCGAACGCGGCGACCGGCCCGGACGGCGATGCGGACCAGCGTGCGCTCGCCGTGGCCCTGGCGGAGTCACTCGGGACGAGCGCCGAGCTGACGCTGGCGATGTCGACCGGCGTGATCGGGTCGCGCCTGCCGGTCGATCGTGTCGCCGCCCTGCTGCCAACGTTCGTGGCAACCCTCGCGCCGACGGACGACGCGCTCCACGCCGTCGCGACCGCGCTCAAGACGACAGACTCGACGACGAAGGTCGCAACGACCACGGTCCGCCTCCCCGGCGCCGGCGGCAACGCCGTGGAGGTCCGCGTAAGCGGGATCGCCAAAGGCGTCGGGATGATCCACCCGCGGCTGGCGACGATGCTGTCGGTGATCCTGACGGACGCCGTGGCGGACCCGGCGCTGCTCGAGTCGATCCTGCGGCCGGCGGCCGCGCGGACCTGGAACCAGCTCTCGGTCGATGGCGACACCAGCACGAACGACACGGTCTTCCTGCTCGCCTCGGGCGCGTCCCGGGCCGCCCTCGTCCTGTCCGGCACGCCCGCGGCGGGCGTGCTCGGCGCGGCGGTCGAGGCAGTCGCCCGCGATCTCGCCCGGCAGCAGGCAGCGGACGGCGAGGGCGCGGCCACGCTCATCGACTGCCAGGTGACGGGGGCGCGGAGCGACGCCGACGCTCGGGCGGTCGCCCGGTCCGTCGTCTCCAGCTCGCTCGTCAAGGCCGCGATTCACGGCCGCGACCCGAACTGGGGCCGGATCGCCGCGGCGGCCGGCAACGCCGTCCTGCCCGACATCGAGCTGCTCGTCGCCGGCGGCATGCCGCGGGTCGAGGCGGAGTCACGGGCGGGGCGCGCTGTTTCGCTCGCCCAGGATCGCCTCCGAATCGCGATCGCGGGCCACCTCGTGTTCGATGGTGCCGTCGGCGGACCGCTCGAGTTCGATCGGTCGGCCGCGCGCGCCGCGCTCGACACCGACGAGGCGCTCATTCGCGTCGACCTCGGCCTCGGTGCCGGGATCGGCGAGGCGTGGGGCTGCGACCTGACCGAGGAGTACGTCCGGGAGAACTCGGAGTACACGACGTGACGGCCC
>DASXWX010000330.1:0-7131 GCA_036503395.1 Candidatus Limnocylindrales bacterium | reverse complement strand
CTCGTCGTCGGCGCCGGGACCATGGGCGCCTGGACGGCTCGCTTTGCCCAGCTGAGTGGGCGGCGGACCGTCCTCGTCGACGCGTGGGGGGCGGGCCATCCCCGTGCCACGTCGGGCGGTGAGAGCCGGATCTCGCGTGCGTCCCACGGCGACGACGAGCTCTACACGCGCTGGTCGCGCCGGGCGCGCGAGCTGTGGATCGCGTTCGGCGACGAGGTCGGCGAGCGCCTCTTCGTCGAGGCCGGCTGCCTCTGGTTCGGCGGCCGAAGCGACGGGTTCGAGGCCCGCTCGGCCGCCACCCTCGAGCGGCTCGGCATCCCCGTCGAGCGGCTGACGCCGCTGGAGGTCCGCGAGCGCTGGCCGCAGGTCGCGATCGACGACGGCGAGCTGGCGATCTTCGAACCGGAGGCGGGCTTCCTCTTCGCCCGGCGGGCTGTCGCGGCGGTCGCTCGTTCGGTGACCGACCGCGGCGGACGGTTCGAGCTCACGGTCGTTCGGCCCGGCCGCGTCAGCGATGGTCGCCTCGTCGACGTCGTCACGGCCGACGGCTCGCGGCTCGCCGCCGCCGAGTTCGTGTTCGCCTGCGGGCCGTGGCTGCCGAGGCTGTTTCCGGACGTCGTGGGCGACCTCATCCGGGTGACGAAGCAGGACGTCTTCTTCGTCGGGCCGGCGGGCGGCGACGGCCGGTTCGCGGCGGAGTGGATGCCGGCCTGGGTCGACTATGACGCCGCGTTCTACGGCATCCCGGCCGCCGACGGCCGCGGGTTCAAGCTCGCCCCGGACCGCTACGGCCCGGTCTTCGACCCATCGTCGGGCGAGCGGATCGTGGACCCCGACTCGGCCCGGCTGGCGCGGTCCTACCTCGAACGGCGCTTCCCCGACCTGGCCGATCGTCCGTTCGTCGAGACCCGCGTCTGCCAGTACGAGGCCACCCCGGACACGAACTTCCTCATCGACCGCCACCCCGACTGGTCGAACGTCTGGCTCGTGGGTGGGGGCTCCGGCCATGGTTTCAAGCACGGGCCGGCGATCGGCGAATGGGTGGTCCGTCGCCTCGACGGGCACGAGCCGAGCCCGGAGGAGCGACGGTTCGGGCTCGATCGGCCGCGGGCCGCCGAATCGTCGCTGCGGACGGGCGGCGACGAGATCGCGCGCGGCTGGCGGGGCTACTGACGGTCAGCCGAGGGCGGCGCCGGTGAAGTCCTTCGGGCGGATCCGCGTCGCGAACGGCTCGAGGATCGGCACGTCCGGGAAGTGCTCGGCCTCGTCGGCGCTCGGCTGGATCCAGTCGGCGCGCGTCCGGTTGACGACGAGCGCGTCGACGTCGAGGGCGCGCACGGCACCGGCCTCGACGTACGCAACCGTCGCATTCGTGAGCGGCATCATCGGGCCACGCTGCATGACGGCACGAACCGGATCGCGGCCAGGCGGCAGATGGAGGCGGCCGAGGACAGTGTAGGGACCGAGACCGAGCTGCATCCGGACCGGCTCGGTCTTGATGCGGCGCTCGCGAATCCCTCGGGGTCCCGCGGCGACGACGGCCAGCAGCTCCTCGCGGTCGATCCGGAGCTCCGGCAACCGGACCTCGTGCCCGTCCTGGAGGCTGACGAGCGTGACCTCGAAGAGCCGGAAGCGGGCCTGCGCGTTGAGCATGTCCGACAACCGTTCGTCGATCAGCGTCAGGCGCGCGACGATCCGGCAGTCGGCGGCGAACCCCTCAAACTCCAACCCCCGCTTGCCGGGACCGTAGGCGACGACCGTCGGCGCGGTCATTGGGACATTCGTACCCCACCGGCGAGCGGCCTCAGCCGTTGACCGGCCGCGCGCCCTCCCGGCGGAGGTCGCCTGTGCTCCCCGAACACCGATCCGCAACGGTCGAGCGCGGCGGGACGCGCGGATCGTCACATGGGGCGCGCCACGGTGCTGTTTCGTTCGGCGGTTGTGCTCCACGAGCACACCGCGCTCCACCCGTCAGCCGTTGACCGGCAGCGGGCCCTCCGGGACCTCGATGACGATCCGTCCGTCGACGACCTCGAGCGGATAGATCATCAGCGGCTCCTCGGCCGGCGGGTCGAGTGGATCGCCGGTTTCGAGGTCGAAGCGCGACAGGTGGAGCGCGCACGTCAGCGACGAGCCGGTCAGGAAGCCCTTGTCGAGCTCGAAGTACTCGTGGCTGCAGATGCCCTGGTACGCGCCGAGCAGGCCGTTCTGATGGACGACAAGGACCGGGTCGGTCCCGTCCACCCAGGCCATCTTCATCGTTCCCTCGGGAACCTCGTCGAGGCCCATGAGTTCGATGCGACGGCTGCCTGCCTCCGGCTCGACGGCCTCGCTCACCACGGTCAGGCCGCGGCCCTGCGCTCCGCGCCCCCGGACCACTTCTCGTCGAGCAGCTCGCGGACGCGGTCCTGGACCGCGGGCAGCGGGATCCGGGCGACGACCGGCTCGAGAAAGCCGAGGACGATGAACTTGCGCGCCTCGTCATCGGCGATGCCGCGACTCTCGAGGTAGAAGACCTGGGTCTCGTCGATCGGGCCGACGGAGCTCGAGTGCGCTGCCCTCCGGCAGTCGGGCTGGTCGATCTCCAGCGATGGCACCGCCACCGCGCGCGCCCGCCTGGACAGGTTCATCCCGAACTCACCGAGGAAGCTGTCGGTGCCGACGGCGCTTCGGTCGATCGTGATCAGGCCCTTGAGGAAGCTCCGGGCGTCGTCGCGGAGGGCGCCCTTCGAGAGGAGGTAGCCAGTCGTGTCGCGGCCGAAGTGCCAGGTGTACGAGGTCAGGTCGATGAGCTGGCCCGCGCTGCCGAACACGATCTCGGCCTGGTCGACGGACGAGCGATCGCCAATGAGGCGGTTGTCGATCCGCGAGCGCACCAGCCGCCCCCCGAGCTGGGCGACCGCCCAGCGGAGGCTGGAGCCCTCGCCGACGGACGCCTGGCGATGGGCGAAGGCGACCTGGTTCGAGCCGAATGTCTGGAGCGACGCCACGCGAACGTCGGCATCCCGCCCGATGACGAGCTCGGTCGTGCCGGCGAAGAGGGCCTGGGCCGCGTCGGCGGCCATCGCTTCGGCGCCCGAGGCGACCTGCTCCTCGACGAGCGACAGCGTCGCACCGTCACCAACCGAGACGAGCATTCGCGTGATGAGGGCGCGGCTCGGGCGACCCGCCGCCCAACGGACGAGGATGGGCCGCTCCAGTCGCGCGCCATCCGGCACCGCGAGGTGCACGCCCTGATTCCAGAGCCCGCGGCTCAGCTGGGCGAAACGGTCGGATGCCGGCAGCGTCCCGCCGCCCTCGAGGATGCGGCGAGCAGCGTCGGGGTCCCGCGCCACGAACGAGCCGAGGGTCTCGAGCGAGACGCCGGCGGCGCGGGCCGCGCCTGACAGCGCCGCGACCACGACCTCGTCCTCGCGCAGCTCGATCAGCCCGTCGACGTCGTCGGGGAGATCGCCGCGGCCGGCCGGCCCGAGCGCGGCGGTGACGTAGGGCTCGACCGAGAACAGGTCGGCCGAGCGCAGGTCGAGGTAGGGCGTGTAGAGCTGGTTCGCTTCGGTCGGGAGACGGTCGAAGGCGGCGATGGCGTCGAGGCGGTCGTGCCGCAGCCAGTCGGGCTCGTCGCGTTCGGACGCCACCCGTTCGGCCAGCGCTCGGTCGGCGAACGAGAACGGCAGGTCGCCCGGAGCGCGACGCGGGCCGCGAGGTCGGGCGACCGCGGCTTTGGGGGAAATCGGGCGAACCGCCTCGGTGGGGACCGCGGTGTCGGTCACCCGAGCGAGCCCTCCATCTCGAGCTTCACGAGCCGGTTGAACTCGATCGCGTACTCCATCGGGAGCTCCTTGGTGAAGACCTCGAGGAAGCCCTGGACGATCATGTTCTGGGCCTCGTTCTCGGTGAGCCCCCGGCTCATGAGGTAGAAGACCTGGTCCGCGGAGATCTTCCCGACGGTCGCCTCGTGGGTCATCGTCGTGTCGTCCTCCTGGACGTCGATGTACGGATACGTGTCCGAGCGGCTGTGGTCGTCGAGCATGAGGGCGTCACACCGCACGCTCGCCGTCACGCCGGTGGCGCCCGGAGCGACCTTGACCTGGCCTCGGTACGTGGCCCGGCCGCCGTCCTTCGAGACGGACTTGCTGACGATCCGGCTCTTCGTGTTCGGGGCGAGATGGATCGCCTTCGCACCCGTGTCCTGGTGCTGGCCGGCGCCCGCGACCGCGACCGAGATGACGTCGGCCGTCGCGCCCTCGCCGCGGAGGTAGATCGAGGGGAACTTGACGGTCTTGCGCGAGCCCGTGTTCGCGTCGATCCACTCGACGGTCGAGTTCTCATGGGCTTGGGCACGTTTCGTGACGAGGTTGTAGACGTCGTTCGACCAGTTCTGGATCGTCGTGTAGCGGACCTTGCTGCCCGGCAGCGCGATCACCTCGACGACCGCGGCATGGAGACTGTCGGTTGCGTAGATCGGCGCGGTGCAGCCCTCGATGTAGTGGACCTTCGCGCCCTCGTCGACGACGATCAGCGTCCGCTCGAACTGGCCCGTGTTCTCGCCGTTGATACGGAAGTAGGCCTGGAGCGGCAGCGGGACCTCGACGCCCTTCGGGACGTACACGAACGAGCCGCCGGACCAGACCGCACTGTTGAGCGCGGCGAACTTGTTGTCCTCCGGCGGGACGACCGTGCCGAAGTACTTCTCGAAGATCTCCGGGTATTCCTTGAGCCCCTGATCGGTGCCCATGAAGACGACGCCGAGCTTGGAGAGCTCCTCCCGGACCGAGTGGTAGACGACCTCCGAGTCGTACTGGGCGCCGACGCCGGCGAGGAACTTGCGCTCGGCCTCGGGGATGCCAAGCCGCTCGAACGTCTGCTTGATCTGCTCCGGGACGTCGTCCCAGGACTTCTCCTCGCGCTCGGACGGCTTGCGGTAGTACACGATCTTGTCGAAGTCGATCCTGTCGAGCCCGTCGGTCCACATCGGCATCGGCCGGGCGACGAAGTGGTCGTAGGCGCGGAGCCTGAACTCGCGCATCCAGTCGGGCTCGTCCTTGAACCGGCTGATCTCCTCGACGGTCTGGCGGCTGAGGCCGCGCTTCGTCTCCGCGAGGTAGACGATGTCGTCGTGGAAGGCGTATTCCTCTCGGCGGTCCTGGACGGCGTCCCGAGTTGCGGTCATGAAGTCTCCGGTGGGGATCGACGGGTCGGGTCGGTCGCGATCTAATTCCGACTGAAATTATCGGGATTAGGGCGCCGAGCGTCAACGGCGGGCGGTCGGTCGCTACCCTCGCCTTCGTGCCCCACTCCCACAGCGCGACCGGTCGACACGCGTCGAGGCTCGGGGGCGCCCTCGGACTCGGGATCGCCATCCTCGTCGTCGAGCTCGTGGCCGGCTTCGCCGCGAACTCCCTGGCGCTCCTCGCCGACGCCGGGCACATGTTCGCGGACGTCTCGGGCATCGCTCTGTCGCTTGCGGCCGTATGGGTCGCCGCGCGGCCGCCGTCGGGCCAGCGGAGCTTCGGCTGGTATCGGCTGGAGATCATGGCCGCCGCGGCGAACGCCGTCCTGCTCCTCCTGATCGCGATCGTCGTGGTCGCCGAGGCCGTCGAGCGGTTCGTTCGGCCGCCCGCGGTCGAGTCCGGCATCGTCATCGTCGTGGCGCTGGTGGCGCTGGCCGCGAACGTCGTCTCGCTTCGCCTCCTGGCCGGGGGACGCCACGAGAGCCTGACCGTGCGCGGCGCATACCTCGAGGTTGTCGGCGACCTGCTCGGGTCGGCCTCGGTGCTCGTCGCCGGCGTCGTCGTGTCCGCGACCGGCTGGCGCCCGGCCGACGCCGTCGCGTCGCTGGTGGTCGCGGCGCTGATCGTGCCGCGGACGGTCTCGCTCCTGCGCGACTCGCTGGACATCCTGCTCGAGGCGACGCCGAAGGGGATCGACCTCGCCGAGGTCCGGGCCCACATCCTCAGGGCTTCCGGGGTCGGCGACGTTCACGACCTCCACGCGTGGACGATCACGAGCGGCATGAACGTGGTGTCGGCCCACGTGGTGCTCACGCCGGATGCGCAACCGGGCGACGTACTCGACGAGCTCGGCGAATGCCTCTCGGACGACTTCGACGTCAATCACTCCACGTTCCAGCTCGAGACGCCGGACCACGTGCGCTGGGAGGCCCGCTCCGACCGGGCCCAGCATTAGGAGGGTCAGTCAGGCCGGCCCCGATCCTCCGGGCGGTTCCGGGCGGCCTTCTCTCGGCGCGCCGTTGCCTCTGAAGGCACGATCCCCGCGTTCGCCCGTCGCGGCGCTGCTCCGGAGCGGACGGAACGACAACGCCTGGGCGTTGGCGATGTCGGACCGTGGCCTGCGAGGACACGCCGGGACAGGTGGATGCCGGATTCGTCCCCTGGCAGGCAACGCCCAGAACGGACGGCCCGCCCGGGCGCCTCCGCTCAGCCCGCGAGGTATGCCCGGAGCGCGACCGAGATCCGATCGAGGACGACGGCCTCACGCAGGGCGGCGTGCGCGGCAACCACCGTCTCGCCCTCGCCCTCGGTGACCGCCTCGACCGACCCGAGGCGGTAGCGCAGCCTCAGCCGGCACGTCTCGCCGGCGTCCTCGCGCTCGATCCCATCCACGACGACCCCGGGACCGAGGAGCGGCTCGATGTCGGCCAGCAGGGCCTCGAGGAAGCGGGCATCGGCTTCGACCATCCGGCCAATTCTGCGCCGCGCCGCAAGGGGGTGGCGGTGCGCGCGCCCGGGCGAAGCGAGCGCGGGCGGCCGGTCGTTGATGGCCGCCATTTCATCCGGATGAGAACGCCAGCGGTAACCGGGGGAACAAGGGCCGGTTCCGGGCCACCGTACCGCATCTCGATGCACGGGCCCGCATGAGAGAGCAGCGAGCGAGGTCCCGGGCTCGCCCGGGCCTCCACTTCCACGAGGGCTTGCGCTGGCGGTTCTCACCGCGTTGAAACGAGGAGCGACAACGTGCCGCGCTCTGCGGCGGTGACCGGGCGGCGTCACGCCGATCGGTGCGCGCCCACGATCGGCGGCGGCGCGTCAAGAACTGAGACCAAGTATCATCTGCGTCGAACCATGGACGTTGCTGCCCGACTCGTCCAGGCACGCGCGCGGCGGACCGAGC
>DASXWX010000329.1:0-3374 GCA_036503395.1 Candidatus Limnocylindrales bacterium | reverse complement strand
CAGTCGCCGTCGTCCGTGAGCAGGATCAGGCCCTCGGAGTCCTGGTCGAGGCGGCCGACCGGAAAGAGGCGGCCGCTCGCGGGCCGGAGCGCGGCTGGAACGAGGTCGATAACGGTCGTCACCGCGTGTCGATCGCGGACGGTCGAGGTGACGCCGACCGGCTTGTCGACTGCGAGGTAGACGTGGGCGACCGCGGCGGACCGCGAGATCGGTCGCCCGTCTACGGCGATGGCCGCCGTTGCCGGGTCGACCTGCTGCCCGATCGTGGCGGTCAGGCCGTCGACGCTGACCCGGCCCGCCTCGATGAGCGCCTCGGCGCCGCGGCGCGACGCGACGCCGGCCGCGGCGAGGATCTTCTGGAGCCGCTCAGTCGGCACCCGACTCCGGATCGGCCGCGCGAACGAGATCGAGCTCCTGGCCCTCCTCGGCGAGCCGTGCGGCGACGTCCGCGTCGAGCGGTGGCAGCTCGTCGAGGGATGTCAGGCCGAAGCGCTCAAGGAAGTCGAACCCGGTCCCGTAGAGGAACGGCCGTCCCGGCGCGTCCGAGCGGCCGAGCTCGACGATGAGCCGGCGGTGAAGCAGGACCCGGATCGTGTAGTCGGAGTCGACGCCACGGATCCGCTCGACCGCGGCCTTCGTCACGGGCTGCCCGTAGGCCACGATCGCGAGCGTCTCCAGGGCCGCCGGGGAGAGGCGGACGGCATCGGCTCCGACATACCGCGCGATGAGCGCTCCGGTCTCAGGCGCCGTGACGAGCTCCACCCGCTCACCCGCGGTCACGAGCCGGATGCCGCGTCCAGCGAGCGAGACCTCGAGGTCGCCGAGTCGGGCGTCGACGACGTCACGGGGCACGCCGGCGAGCGTCGCGATCTCCCGCCGCGACAGCGGACGCTCGGCGACGAACAGGAGCGCCTCGAGGTCAGCCTCGCTCAGGCGGCCCTCACGCGGCGGCTCGAGGCCCGGCTCGAGGGCGGGCTCCACATCCGCCGCGACATCCACCTCGGCGTGGCCGTTGTGCTCGTCGGTCACGCGAAGCCCTCCAGGCTCTCGTCGAGGGGCTCGTCCGCGATGACGCCGGCAGCGGCGCGCTCCTCTGCGGTCGTCGGCCGGGCGACGATCGGCCCCCAGGGTTCGCGCTGCTCCACGACGATCTCGCGGCGCTTCATCAGCTCGAGCATCGCCAGGAACGTGATCGCGACGACGACGCGGTCGCGGACGCCGGCGAGGAGCTCCTGGAGGACGACGGAGCCGGTGCCGACGAGCGCCGACCGGATGATCGCCGCCCGCTCGGTGAGCGTCACGGTCCGCGGGATCACCTCGGGTGGCGGCTCCGGCGGAAGGGCAACCCGGATCACGCGGTCGAGAGCGGCGACCAGCCCGCCCGGATCGAGAGGCGGCTCGTCGGGCGGAACGGCCCCGGCCCGGCCCGCGGCGAGTGCCACGGCCGGCTCGCGCCGGAACAGGCCGATCCGCTCGGCCGCATCGGCCAGCAGCCGTTGTCCGGCGTCGCGGTACGCCCGATAGAGCAGGAGCCGCGCTCGGAGCTCTGCCTCGGGGTCGTCGGGCTCGGTCGGGAGGCCGCTCGTCGGCGCCGGCGGTCGCGGCAGGAGCGCGCGGCTCTTGATGAGGATCAGCTGGCTGGCCACCGCGACGAACGCGCTGACGTTCCCGAGTCGATCCCCCTCGAGCGTCGCGAGCGCGTCGAGGTAGGCGTCGGCGAGGCCGCCGAGCGGCACGTCGAGGACGTCGAGCTCGCGCGATTCGATGAGCGCGAGGAGAAGCCCGAGCGGACCCTCCCACGCCGGCAGCTGGACGCGGGTGGCGAGCTCGGGCCGCCGATCGTCGCCGAAGGCGACCGAGGGTGCCGAAGCGACTGCCAGGACGCCGAGGCCCGACGTCATCAGCTCGCCTCGTCCGCGAGCTTGAGCAGCCGCCCGAACTCGGGGTCGCGCGGCGTCTCCTGCCAGCGGATGAGCCCTACGATCCGCTCCGAGCACCCCGCCGAGGCAGTCAGCTCGGCGGAGAGCTCCGCGTGTCGCGCGAGCCGGTCGAGCGCCGGTCGCATCCCCGGCAGCGGTCCGACCAGGTCGCGGATGCGGGAGCCGTATGCCTCCCCGAGCGAGTGCACCACCCTCGGGACGACCCCGACCCGTCCCTTGCCGCAGTCATGGAGGAGGCCGGCGACGAGGACCTCACGGTCGGCGACGCCCGCCCGCCGCAGCGCGCGGACGACGTCGAGGCCGTGGCGCCGGTCGGCCCGGTGCATGCCGTCGAAGAGGTCCAGCTGCGCCGGCGTGAGCCAGCCGGCGACGGCCTCGCGCTCGGTCGGCCGGACACGACCGAAGAGGTGGACGCCGAACTGGCGGACCTTCGTCGCCCACCAGCGGAGCGGGTCAGATGCCAAGGAGCAGGCTCTGCAGCGGGTCGAGGAAGACCTCGAAGATCTGGCTGAGGATGGCGCCGCCCGGGCCGATCGGGATGATCAGCAGGATCAACAGGAAGAAGCCGTACTGGTCGAGGATCGGCCGCCACTGCCAGGCGACCCGGGGCGGAAGGAACGAGTAGAGGACCTTCGAGCCGTCGAGCGGCGGGATCGGGATCAGGTTGAAGATCGCGAGCGCCAGGTTGATGAGCATGAAGAGGTACAGGACGCGAATCGCAACGTCCGGAACCTCGACCGCCAGTGTCGACGAGTGGATGATGAAGCGGAGAGGCAGCGCGGCGGCGGTGGCCAGCACGAGGTTCGAGGCCGGCCCGGCGAAGGCGACGATCGCCTCGGACTCGCGTCCGCCGCGCAGGTTCATCGGATTGACCGGCGTCGGCTTCGCCCAGCCGAAGCCGATCCCACCCACGAGCGCGCTGAAGATCAGCATGAGCCCGCCGATCGGGTCGAAGTGGACGATCGGGTTGAGCGTCAGACGGCCGAACAGCTTCGCGGTCCCATCGCCCAGTCGGTAGGCCGCCAGCGCGTGGCTGAACTCGTGGACCGGAAACGAGACGAGCAGGATGATCGCGACGGCGATGAGGGAGGCAAGGCGCTCTTCGTTCACGGGGTCCTCGGGCGTGACGGGATGGCCGGTATCGTACCCAGCCCGTCCGGCTCGGACGGCGTCAGAGCCTCGCCAGCAGCTCGCTCTTCTTCGCCTCGAACTCCTCGGGCGTGATCGCGCCGCGGTCGCGGAGATCGGCCAGGCTGGCGAGGGTGCGCGTGACCTCGTCCGCCGACATCGACGTCGAACCGGCGTTGCCGGGTCCGGCACCTGCCGCGGCCGCCGCGAGCGCCGGTCTGGAGGCGCCAGTGCCGGGCGGGGGCGTCGGCTCGGTCACGGCGGAGGGCACCGTCGCGCGGAGCGGCGGCGACGGCAGCATCGGCC
>DASXWX010000328.1:0-3015 GCA_036503395.1 Candidatus Limnocylindrales bacterium | reverse complement strand
CCGCGTTCGGCGGCCCGTCGCCGAACGCGAGGACCGCGAGCCGGTTGCCGCGCCGCGTCGCGAGGTGCCCGACGGCGATCGCGACGCCCTCGGCCACGTCGGCTTTCCGCCGGTCGGTGGTTCCGAATGCCATCGACGGCGACACGTCGAGGAGGAGCCACGTCGTGACGGCGCGTTCGGGAAGGTGGACGCGGACGTGCGGCTCGTTCGTCCGGGCGGTGACGTTCCAGTCGATCTGACGGACGTCGTCGCCGGGCGCATACGGTCGGATCCGGGCGAGATCCGTGCCCATCCCGGTCGCCGTGGAGCGAAGCTCGCCGCTGACGAGGCCGCGGACACGCCGGCCGACCGTCATGTCCAACCGTCGGATGAGCGCCTCCGGCGTCGGCCCGGGGCCCGGCTGCGCCGGCGTCCGGGGAACGGGCACGAGGCCGCGGAGTCGCGCCAGGGTCATCGACGCTCGCTCACGCCGGGACCGCCGCCTCGGCCGCGCCGAGCACCGGCGGCTCGACCGCGGGAATGAGCCGATCGAGCAGCGCGTCCGGCGTCACCTCGTCGGCGAGGGCGGTGAACGTCGGCACGATTCGGTGACGGAGGACCTCGCGAGCGAGATCGGTCACGTCGGCCGGGACCACGTAGCGGCGTCCGCGGGTCAGGGCGAGGGCACGAGCCGCGTGGACGAGGCCGATCGAGCCGCGCGGGCTCGAGCCGAAGGCGACGTACTCGGCGAGGTCGGCGCAACCGACCGAGGCCGGATCGCGCGTCGCCGTCGCCAGCCCGACCGCATAGTCCACCACGGCCGGATCGACGTAGACCTCGGCGACGACGGCCTGCAGGCGGGCCAGCGTCTCGACCCCGAGCACCGGCCGGATCGCGGGGGCCGGACCGAGCGAGCGCTCGACGACCACGGCCTCGTCGCGCCGGTCCGGGTAGTCGATCAGGATCTTCATCATGAAGCGGTCGACCTGTGCCTCGGGCAGCGGGTACGTTCCCTCGGACTCGATCGGGTTCTCGGTGGCCATCACGAGGAACGGCCGGGGGACGGGGTAGGTCCGGGGCCCGATCGTGACCTGGCGTTCCTGCATCACCGCGAGCAACGCCGACTGGACCTTCGCCGGCGCGCGGTTGATCTCGTCGGCGAGGAGGACGTTGGCGAAGACCGGCCCGAGCTCCGTATCGAAGGTGCCGCTGTCGGGACGGTAGATCCGCGTCCCGACGAGGTCGGACGGGACGAGGTCGGGGGTGAACTGGATCCGCCGGAACGAGGCGTCGAGGGCCTCGGCGAGGGTCCGAACGGTGAGCGTCTTGGCGAGCCCGGGGACGCCCTCGATGAGGAGGTGGCCGCCGGCGAGGAGCGCCACCAGGACTCGTTCGAGCATCGCGTCCTGGCCGACGATGACGCGGCGGATCTCGAACAGCACGGCCTCGGCCGTCGCGCGGACGTCGAGCGGCTCGGCGTCCGGCGTCGTCTGGTCCGTCATTCGGTAGCCTCTCGACTGCGGCGATGCGCCGGTGCGTCCCGCGATCCTCGCTCGCCGGGCCTTCAGCGGGCAGCCCCAGACGGTCCCTCGACCTGTCAGCGGTTTCGCAAGTCCGAAAGGTGACGGTCCCGTTCGCGTGGCGGCATGACGAGACAGCGGAACCGATCGCGGCAGCCCGCGCCCCCCGTCGAGCGATCGCGCCTTGCCGTCGCGG
This sequence comes from Candidatus Limnocylindrales bacterium, assembly GCA_036503395.1. GTDB lineage: Bacteria > Chloroflexota > Limnocylindria > Limnocylindrales > CSP1-4 > DASSHA01. The sequence continues at coordinate 1,320 of DASXWX010000328.1, read as the reverse complement.
CGCTGGTCGTCGCCGTTCTCGGCCTCGCGCTCGGCGGCGCGGCGCTGGCCCTGGTCGTCCTTCGAGCGACGCCGTCCGACGCCTGCCGGCAGGCCGCGTGGGCCTCGCTGCCGTCGCCCGGGAGCCTGCCGCCGGGCTGGTCGATGTCCGGCTCGGGGATCTACATCGATTCGGTCGGCACCACGTTGAGCGGGCCGCTGCCGAGCGCCTCCGACGACGTCGCCCCGGCGATCTTCGTGAGCGTCGGCTGCTACGGCTCGGACGCGCACGACGGCCTCCTCCGGTCCCACGTGCTGTCGCTGTCCGAGGGGGCCGTCGACGTGCCCTTCGCGGCGGTCGGCCAGGAGTCCTTCGCGACCCGCAACGATGCGGCCGGCCAGTCCACGGTCTTCTTCCGCGAGGGTTCGCTCGTCGCGACGCTCGCCGCCGCGGGCTCGATCCCGGCGACCGACCTCGAGGCGGCCGCCCGCGCCTTCGACGCCGCGATGGTGGCCTCCGCGAGCGGCTCGGCGACCGTGCCGACCGTACCGCCCGACGCATCTCCGACGCCGCTCACGAGCGCCGCGCCCAGCGCTCCGGCTTCGGACGAGGCGGCCAGCCACGCCGATCCCGAGCTCGAGGCGATGCTGCCGGCAGAGGTCGGGGACACGGCGCTCGACCGCGAGAGCTACGTGGCGAAAACGGTGCTCGGCACCGACAGGGCGAGCAAGGGCCTGACCGACGCGATCAAGGCCCTGGGCGCGACGACGGCGGACCTCAGGATCGCGGAGGCGATCGACCGCACGAACGGAAGCAACTGGTACGTCGACGCGTTCCGACTGCCGGGCCTGAGCGGGTCGAAGCTCGCGAACGCGGTGATCGACGGCTGGATCGGGCGGGGCCCGTCCGGCGCGACGAACACGGACAGGACCATCGGCGGCAAGAAGGTCGTCCACGTGGCCGCGGCCTCCGGCAGCGATGGCCTGTCCGACTTCGTCTACGTTCACGACGACGTCGTCTTCGACATCGCGACGACCGACACCTCGATCGCCCGGCTGGTCCTCGCGGCCCTGCCCTGACCGCGGCGACGGCCGCGCCTGGGCCGTCACCGAAACACCTGTCGGCCCGTCGTAATACCACCGCAACGATTCGGGGCCGACGATCGCGTCAGGCCCCCTCCCCTCCCTCGAAACGGCGACCCGTCCTCCTCCCCGGGTCGCCGTTTTCGTGTCCGTTCGCCTTCACGCGTAGGCTCGGCCCATGACCGATACCACCTCCCCGGCCGAGATCGTCCGGCCCGTCATTCGCACCCGCCAGCACCGCGAGTTCACGGAGAAGCCG
>DASXWX010000327.1:0-3873 GCA_036503395.1 Candidatus Limnocylindrales bacterium | reverse complement strand
TGCACGTGGGACGACGTCGAGGCGATCGCAGTCACGTACGGTCCCGGGCTCGCAGGCTCGCTTCTCGTCGGGATCAACTTCGCCAAGGCCCTCGCCTGGGTCCGCGACAAACCCCTCGTCGCAGTCAACCACCTCGAGGGTCACGTCTACGCGGGGTGGCTCCTCGACCCGGGGGAGGACGCGGCCTCGCGCCAGGAGCCGCTCTTCCCGCTCGTCGCGGTCGTCGTCTCGGGTGGCCACACGTTCATCGCCGAGATGCGCGACCACCTGACGTACCGACTCCTCGGCCAGACGATCGACGATGCCGCCGGCGAGGCATTCGACAAGGTCGGCCGCCTGCTCGGGCTGCCGTACCCCGGCGGGCCGGCGATCCAGGCCGCCGCGGAGGGCGCCACCCGTCACGATCGTGTCTTTCCCCGCGCCTGGCTCGGCGACTCGTACGACCTGAGCTTCAGCGGCCTCAAGACCGCGGCCCGCCGGATCGTCGACGCGGCGCGCGCGGAGGAGGGCCTGCCGATCGGCCCAACCGGCGCGCACCTCGGTGAGGATGGGCGGCTGTCGGAGACGGCGGTCGCCGAGCTCGCCTGGGGCTTCCAGGATTCGGTCGTGGACGTTCTCGCGACCAAGACGATCCGCGCCGCCGAGGAGGTGGACGCCCGGTCGATCGTCCTCGGTGGTGGCGTCGCCGCGAATCGCCCGCTGCGAGAGCGCATCGCGTCCGAGGCGGAAGCTCGCGGCCTGCCGCTCATCGTTCCGCGGCCGGGTCTCTGCACTGACAACGGGGCCATGATCGGCGCGGCAGGGGCGCGTCGGTACGCGGCCGGGGAGCGGGCACGGTTGGATCTCGACGCCCGGCCGTCGCTGCCGTTGGCGCGGCCCGAGGCGGCTCCGGCCGTTCGGTGAGGAGCTCCGGCACCACGGACGGCGGCGCGGACTCGGGGCTCCCCGCTGCGGTCGTCGAACCGGCGGACATCCGGCGGGCCCTCCGCGCGGCGGGACTCCGGGCGCGGCACTCGCTGAGCCAGAACTTCCTCGCGGACGCCGAGGTCCTCGACGCGATCCTGGCCGAGGCCTCGCCCCGGGCCGGCGACCGGATCGTCGAGGTCGGGCCCGGCCTCGGCGTGCTCACCGGTGCGCTCGTCGCCGCCGGCGCGGCGGTGACGGCGGTCGAGCTCGACGCGCCGCTCGCCGCACGGCTCAGGGCCGAACAGGCGGCGGCCGTGGGCGTCGGCGAGGGCGAGCCCGACGCCCCGGGGGCGCTCCGGGTCGTGGTGGGTGACGCCCTCGACGTGGACGTGGCCGCGATCGTCCGGCCCCCGTTCGCGGTCGTCGCGAACCTGCCCTACCACATCACGAGCCCGATCCTTCATCGCCTCCTCGGCGCGCCGCCGCGCCCGACGCGGCTCGTGCTCATGGTCCAGCGCGAGGTGGCGGAGCGGATCGCCGCACCGCCGGGTGGCATGAGCTATCTCTCGGTCTTCGTCCAGTTCCATGCCCGCCCGCGGGTCGCCCGGATCGTGCCGTCGTCCGCGTTCGAGCCGCCGCCCGCGGTCGACTCGGCGCTCCTCGTTCTCGACGTCCGGCCCGATGGCGAGCGCCGGCTCCCGGCCGGCACGACCGAGGACGATCTGTGGCGCCTCGTACAGGCCGGGTTCCGCGAGCGCCGCAAGATGCTCCACAACGTCCTCGCCCGGCAGCTGCCGGATGCCGCCGCGTCGGTTGATCGGGCGCTGGCGAGCGCGCGGATCGCGCCGGATCGGCGGCCCCAGACGCTGTCGGTCGAGGAGTGGATCGCGCTCCTGGCCGCGCTCCGCGGGTCGGACCGGCCGGCGGTCGCGGAACGATGACGTCCGGGATCGATCGCCTCGCTCCCGTCGTTCGGCTCGCTCCGGCGAAGATCAACCTGACGCTGGCCGTGCTCGGCCGGCGATCCGACGGCTTCCACGCGCTCCATTCGGTGATGGCGCCGCTCGATCTCGCCGACCGGCTCGCGGTCACGGCGGTCGCGCCGCCGGCGGCCGGCGACCGGCTCGCCGATTCGCTCCATGTCAGCGGGCTGGACCCGGGCCCGCCCGACGCGAACCTCGTGCTGCGCGCGTTCGGCGTCACCCGGGCCTTCGTCCGCCCGACGTGGTCCGGCGCGCCGGCCGAGCCGCCGCCGCTCGCGGCCCGGCTCGAGAAGCGGATCCCCGTCGCGGCCGGGCTGGGAGGCGGATCGAGCGACGCCGCGGCCGCGATCGGGGCCGCGCTGGAGGCGTGGGCCGCGGACGCGACCGCCGACGAGCGGATCCGGCTCGCGGCCGAGCTCGGGTCCGACGTGCCGTTCTTTCTCGCCGGCGGGCTGGCCCTCGTCGAGGGACGGGGCGAGCGGATCACGCCGCTCGCCGGCATCCGCGCATCCGAACCGCCCGGCGTCCTCCTCGTCAGCCCGTCGGTCGCCGTCTCGACCACCGCGGTCTTCGGCGCGTACGTGGCGGGTGGGGGAGCTCCAAACCCCTCGTCGCGACTCACCAGCGCCCACCTCGCCGACGAGCTCGCGACCGGGACGCTCGGATCGGCGGAGCTCGTCGCCCGGACGGGGGTCCTGGCCACCGCGAACGATCTCGTGGCCGCGACCGCGACCGTCGAGCCACGGCTGCCGAGGTTCCGCCGAGCGCTGGCCCGGGTCCTCGGTCGGCCCGTCGCGCAGTCCGGCTCGGGGCCGACCCTCTTCGCTCTCTATCCTTCGATCCAGCCGGCACGGACTGCGGCCGACGCAGTCCGCGAGGCGCTCGGGGCGGGAACTCTCACGCCGCCCGGACCGGGCAGCGTCGAGGTCTTCGCGGCACAGTTCGCGAACTCGACCCTGGTTCGGGCCGGAGCACGGGACGGAGTCGGAGTGGAGGTGACAGGATGACGCGACGAGCGGTGACGACCGGTTCGGCGCCGGCGGCGATCGGGCCGTACAGTCAGGCGATCGCGGTCGGCGACCTCGTCTTCTGCTCCGGCCAGGTCGGGCTCGATCCGGCGACGGGCGAGCTCGTCGAGGGGGGCATCGAAGCGCAGGCGGAGCGCGCGCTCCGAAACCTCGCCGCGGTCCTCGACGCCGCCGGGGTCACCTTCGGCGACGTCACGAAGGTGACGATCTTCCTCGCCGACATCGGCGACTTCGCCGCGGTCAACGCGGTCTACGGCCGGTTCATGCCCGATCCGCCACCCGCCCGCTCGACGTTCGCCGTCGCGGCGCTGCCGAAGGGCGCCCGCGTCGAGATCGAGGCGATCGCCGCCAGGTCCACGTGAGGCAGCGAATTGACACTCCCGATCGGGCGCCCATAGGATCGGCCAAGCCTTCGATGACAGACGAACCGCCGACAGCCCCCGCGCGCAGCGCCTCGCTCGCCGCGCGCCTCCCGCTCTCCGTCTCCGTGACGCCCCGGACCCGGGCTTTCGCGACAGCCGGCGGTCTCGCGCTTCCGTGACGCCGTCGGCGTCGGATCATGGGGGGCGCCCCGAGGCCATCGTGATGGCCGCCGGCCTCGGGACGAGGATGCGATCGAAGACCCCCAAGGTCCTCCATCCGCTCGGCGGGCGACCGATGCTCGCCTGGGTCCTCGATGCCGCCCGCGAGGCGACCGGTCGCGACCCGATCGTCGTCTATTCGCCCGCGACCGAGCGGCTGACCGAGGTCTTCGACGGCACGGCCCGGTTCGCTCGTCAGGACGAGCCGCGCGGCACCGGCGACGCGGTCGCGGCCGGGCTGACGGCGCTCGACGCCGACGCGGCCGAGGTCCTCGTCGTGAACGGCGACGTACCGCTCCTGACCGCCGCGGTGCTGCGCGATCTGCTCGAGGCGCGGCGGCTCGACGAGGCGGTGATGATCCTCGTCGCGGTCGA
>DASXWX010000326.1:0-3814 GCA_036503395.1 Candidatus Limnocylindrales bacterium | reverse complement strand
AACTGCTGGCTCGGGACCGTGTCGACCCGCCACGAATAGTCGGCGCCGTGGCATGTGCCGCTGAAGCCGTACGAGACGACCGCGACCACCTGGTTCGTGCCGGGCACGAGCAGGGGTCCGCCCGAATCGCCGTTGCACGAGCCGCCTCGGCCTCCGACCTCGCTCGGATTGTTGAGCGTGTGGAGGTTGCCGCCCTTCGACGCGTTCCCATTGAGCTCGACGATTCGCGAGGTCGACCAATACCGCGTGTCGACCGACAGCGGGTTCGGCTGGACCGACTGGATCCCGTAGCCCACGGTCTCGATAAGCGCGCCGTTCTTGTTCTTCGCCGTGTCGACGAGGCGCTCGGCGGTGCCGATCGGCGCGAGCGCGCCGAACGCCTGGCCCGACGCGGCCGAGGCGAGCTTGACGATCCCGAGGTCGTTGTTGACCGGGTACGAGGCGAAGTCGTCGTACAGCGGGTCCGGATGCGCGGTTCCGCGGACGAAGCCATGCGAGGCGTCGTTGAGCCAGGCGCTCCGAAGGTCGTAGATCTGCTGCTCGGTCGCGTCCGGATGATCGGCCCGAAGTGGCCATCCCGCGAGGACGTCATCCGAGCGGAATGTGACCCATGCGTCGTTGCCGCCGGACCGGGAAGCCGACTCGTCGCCGTTCGTGCCGATGTCGACCGTGCAGTGGCCCGCGGTCAGGAACGTCGTCGAGTCGAGGAGCGTGCCGGAGCAGCTGAACCAGCCGGGCTCGCTCGGGACGAAGAAGATCATGAAGCCGACGTAGGGATGGTCGTTGCCGTCCGGCGTCCCGTAGGTGATCGCTGCAGCGGGCGATGCGGTCAGCAGCAGCAGCGCCGCGACCGCGAGCAGTGCGTTGCGAAGCCTCGTCACGCTCGTCCTCCTCGTTCGTGGACGACGAACGTTATCGCGGTCCGGCGATCGATGGTTCAGGCGCGGTGCGCTCGCGCACCACGGCGTCGGGATCGGCCAGGTTCGGCGCCAGCCAGCGCGCGAGGTCGTCCACCGACATCGCCTTCCGGCGCGCGTAGTCCTCGAGCTGGTCGTGCCCGATCCGCCCGACGCCGAAGTACGCGGCCTGCGGGTGCCAGAAGTAGAGCCCGGAGACCGATGCCGCGGGGAGCATGGCCATCGACTCCGTGAGCCGGACGCCGATCCGGCGCTCGGCCTCGAGCAGCTCGAAGATCGTCCGCTTCTCGGTGTGGTCGGGCTGGGCCGGGTAGCCGGGCGCCGGCCGGATCCCCTGGTAGCGCTCGGCGATGAGGTCGGCGTTCGTCAGCGACTCCTCGGGCTCGTAGCCCCAGAGCTCGCGACGGACACGTTCGTGGAGCCGTTCCGCGAGCGCCTCGGCGAGCCTGTCCGCGAGGGCGCGAAGGAGGATCGCCGAGTAATCGTCGTTGGCGGCCTCGAAGGCGCGGATGGCGTCGTCGGCGCCGAGCCCTGCCGTGACCGCGAAGGCCCCGACATGGTCGCGGACACCGCCGTCGGCGGGCGCCACGAAGTCGGCGAGGGCGAGGTTCGGCCGGCCGGCCGCCTTCGCGTGCTGCTGGCGAAGCGTGTGCAGCGTCGCGAGGCGAGCTCGGCCGTCGGCGTCGAGGAGGGCGATGTCGTCGTCGAGAGTCGAGCCCGCCGGCCAGAACCCGACCGCCGCCCTCGCCTCGAGGAGACGTTCGCCGACGACCCGGTCGAGGAGCGCGCGCGCGTCGTCGTAGAGCTGCCGGGCGCTCGGCCCGAGCCGTACATCCTCGAGGATCTCGGGGAAATGACCGCGCAATTCCCAGGCCGCGAAGAACGGCGTCCAGTCGACCCGCTCGACGAGGTCCTCGAGCGGCCACGGCTCGAACGAGCGAACGCCGAGGAACGACGGGACGGGAGGCGGCGGGCCGACGGACCAGTCGATCGCGAGCCGGTTCGCGCGGGCCTGATCGAGCGTCAGGCGCTCCTCGCGCCTCCGCCGGCCGTCGCGCTCGGCCCGGACCGCCTCGTACTCGTCGCGGACGCGCGCCGCGTATGACTTCCGCTCCGAGCCGAGGAGCGCGCCCGCGACCCCGACCGCTCGCGACGCGTCGATCACGTGGACGGTCGGTCCGGAATAGGCCGGTGCGATCCGGATCGCGGTGTGTGCCCGCGAGGTCGTCGCGCCGCCGATGAGGAGCGGCAGCCGGAAGCCCTCCCGCTCGAGCTCGGCCGCGACGTGGGCCATCTCCTCGAGCGACGGCGTGATGAGGCCGGAGAGCCCGACGAGGTCGGCCTTCGTCTCGCGGACGGTCTCGAGGATCCGCGCCGCCGGAACCATCACCCCGAGGTCGACGACCTCGTAGTTGTTGCAGCGAAGCACGACCCCGACGATGTTCTTGCCGATGTCGTGGACGTCGCCCTTGACCGTGGCCAGGACGACCGTGCCCGCCGTCCGCCGCGCACCGTCCCCGCCGGCCTCGGCCTCGAGCCAGGGGATGAGGACGGCGACGGCCTTCTTCATGACCCGCGCGCTCTTCACGACCTGGGGCAGGAACATCCTTCCCGCCCCGAACAGGTCGCCGACGCGCGACATGCCGTCCATCAGCGGCCCTTCGATCACGTCGAGGGGGCGGGCGGCCGCCTGGCGAGCCTCCTCGGTGTCGGCCTCGACCCAGTCGTCGATCCCCTCGACGAGCGCGTGGACGAGGCGGTCGCGGACCGGCGCCTCGCGCCACCCGAGGTCACGAGCCTGGCGGCGCGTGCCGCCACCGGCGCCCATCCGCTCTGCGAGCTCGAGCAGCCGCTCGGTCGCGTCGGGTCGCCGGTCGAGGACGAGGTCCTCGGCCCGTTCGCGAAGCTCGGCGTCGACGTCGTCGAGGACCGGCAGGGCGCCAGCGTTCACGATCCCCATGTCGAGGCCCGCGGCGATCGCGTGGTAGAGGAAGACCGCGTGGATCGCCTCCCGGACCGCGTCGTTGCCGCGGAACGAGAAGCTCACGTTGCTGATCCCGCCCGAGGTCTTCGCCTCTGGCAGCTCGGCCTTGAGGCGGCGGACCGCCTCGATGTACTCGGCGCCGAGGTGGGCGTGCTCGGCGATGCCGGTGCCGATCGCGAACACATTGGGGTCGAGGATGACGTCGGCGGGGTCGAACCCCGCCTCCTCGACGAGGATGCGGTGGGCGCGCGAGAGGACCTCCACCTTGCGTTCAGCGCTGTCCGCCTGACCCGCCTCGTCGAAGGCCATGACGACGACTGCGGCGCCGTAGCGGCGGGCGAGTCGCGCCTGCCGCAGGAACTCCGTCTCGCCTTCCTTGAGCGACAACGAGTTCACGACGGGGCGTCCCTGGACCTGGCGGAGGCCCGCCTCGATGACGTCCCAGCGCGATGAGTCGATCATCACCGGAACCCTGGCGACGTCCGGTTCCGCCGCGACGCGGCGAAGGAATCGCGTCATCGCCGCGACGGAGTCGAGCAGGCCCTCGTCCATGTTGACGTCGAGCATCTGGGCGCCGTTCTCGACCTGGTCGCGGGCCACCGCGACGGCCTCGTCGTCGTTCCCGTCCCGGATGAGGCGTGCAAACCGACGCGACCCTGTGACGTTCGTTCGCTCGCCGACGTTGACGAACAGGTTCCCCGGTCGCGGGATCTCGAGCGGCTCGAGACCGGCCAGCGACAGGACGCCTCGCCGCCGCTCCGGCGGCACTCGTGGTCGAACGCCGTGGACGGCCTCGGCCACGGCCCGGACGTGGTCGGGCGTCGTGCCGCAGCAGCCGCCGACGATGTTGACGAGCCCGTCGCGCGCCCAGCGGCCGATCTCGCCCGCCGTGTCGGGCGGCTGCTCGTCGTAG
>DASXWX010000325.1:0-3537 GCA_036503395.1 Candidatus Limnocylindrales bacterium | reverse complement strand
CGCCCCAGCCGCCGCCCCAGCCGCCCCGCTCGCCGCTCGCCGGCACCGACGACCAGCAGCCCGCGCCGTCGCCCGTTCGCGCCCTCGGGCTCGGCTCGGTCGCGGCCGCGATCGTCGCGATCGTTCTCGCCGTGCTCGGCGGTCCGGCCTCGTTCTCGGCCGGGCTCGTGATCGTCGCCGTCTTCATGGGTCGGCTGGTCGGGGCCATGGTCCGCGTCGGCGCCGGCACCACCCTCAATTCGCCCGCGCGCGTGACACTCGCGGTCCTGATCAGCCTCGTCGGGATCGCCGCGGGTCAGCTCGGGATCTGGCTCTTCGCGCGGAGCGAGGGCGGCGTCCTCGACGTCGGCACGTACCTTGGTTCATTCGGTCCGCTCGTTCCACTCGAGTTCATGATCGCCACGCTCAGCGCGTGGTGGTCGGCCCGCTGACGGCCCTGCCGGTCCCGGCCTCGATCTCCGCGGCGATCGCCGACGGCGTCAGCTGCTCGTGGAGAAGCCGGGCGAAGCGTCCGGCACGCTGAGCCGCCGGGACCGCTTCGAGCCACCGGGCCAGCAGCGCCTCACCCTCCGCGTAGACGAACACATACGACCGCGTCACCGGATGCTCGATGAACTCGAGCCGCTTGGCCGCGCGCTCGGCCGCCATCCGGCCGACCTCGACGAGATAGGCGAGGACCTCGTCGTGGGATCGATCGTCGGCGTGTCGGAGAATGGCGGCATTGACCGCGACCTCGTCGAGCACCTCGCGCGGGCCGGCCACGGCGACCGCACGCTCCGCCAGCTGGCGGGCCGACGACGGCCCCGGCCCGGCGATCGCCGCTCGGTCGATGGCCTCGGCGAGGAGGTCGATCTCGCCGTCGCCCGGCACGGCGAACCGCCGCCCGAGATCGGCCAGGCCCTCGCTGATCACACATTCCGGCGCGTTGAGCAGGAGGACGGACCCTTCGAGCCGGGCGCGACGGTCGACGAGATCGCGCTCCTTCCAGGCGTGCTCGAGATGGTGGCCCGGGTACCCCTCGTGGGCCAGGAGGCTGAGGAGCGAAGTGAGCCGGACCGGCAGGTCGAGGTTGATGTCGACGCGCGACCGGAGGCCGCCGTCGTACCAGTTGTAGCCGCCCCAGGGACGGTCGCGAACGAACCGAACGTGGAGCGTCTCGCCACCCGGCAGCCCGAAGGCCTCGCTCGCCCGATCGCGGAACGTGGCGAGGAGCCAGTCCACGAGCGCCGGCAGCCGCGACTCCGGCACGGTCAGCACCTCGTCCCAGGCCGCGAGCCGCTCGGGGACCGAGCCGTGGCCGGGGAGGAGATCGTCGAGCCGCGCCGCGGACTCGTGGAAGCGCTCGTCGGGCCGCCGCTCGGGCTGCCAGTCGAACAGCAACCGGATCTCGTCGAGGTACGGCAGGCGCTCCCCGGCAAGCCGGCGGGCGTGCGTCCCGAGCGCGACGAGCTGTCGATCGAGCCAGTCCCGCCGGTCGGGCTCGGGGACCTCGCGTGCCACGCGCTCTCGCAGCCGCTCCGCGTCGGCGACGAGCGAATCGGGTGACGGCAGCGGCTCCATGTCGGCCCGGGCCTTGAGGTCGGCCGGGCCGAAGTAGCCGTCGACGAGGCCCTCGATCCGCTGGCCCAGGCGCAACGCGAGCAGGAGGTACTCCGCGGCGATCTCGTCGGGCACCGGGACGAACCGCTCGCCGCCGATCGCGGCCGTTCGGGCGCTCGTCATCCGCCTGCCTCGTCGCGCTCGTCCCCCGCCCTCGGCACGGCGCCCATGCCCTGCCCGCCGGCGACCCCGCCGGTCTCGCCCCGGAAGGGCATTCGCTGCCGCTCCACGGCGTCGAGGCTCGCCCGAAGCGGTGCGAGCTTCTGGCCGACGACCTCGCGGACGTAGCCCGCCTCTTCGTCTTGTGTCATGGCGCGGCCGCGGACGGCGGTCTTCGGCTTGCCGACCATGAGCCAGGCGAGGTGATAGCGGTCCATCGTCCCCCAGGCGGTCGACAGGAGGTCGTCCGAGAGCTGGAGCCAGACTCGGAGTCCGGCCAACGAGGGCTCGGCCTCCAGCCGCTCGCCCTCGCCGATGAGCTGCCGCGTCCGGGCGACGAGCTCATCACGTCGCATCGGCCGACCTCGTCATGCGGCGATGATCGCGGACCGCGACAATGCGCGTCCCGGGGGTGGCACGTGGAGGGTGGAGTGGATCGGCCGCGGGCACGCGACCTCGGGATCTCGATCGGTCGGATGACGCCCGGACCTCGGAACGCGATCTCGGACGTCGAGGGCGTCCGCGTCGGGCATGCGACGATCGTCCGGGGCGAGGGTCCGCTCGTGGTCGGGGAGGGCCCGGTTCGCACGGGCGTCACGGTCGTGCTGCCACACGGCGGCGACGTCTGGACTCAGCCGGTCTTCGCGGGCTGCCACCGCCTCAACGGCAACGGCGAGCTGACCGGGCTCGAGTGGATCCGCGAGTCGGGGCTCCTCGGCGGCGGGGTCGGGATCACGAACACCCACAGCGTCGGCGTCGTCCGCGACGCCCTCGTGGGCCATGCCGCGCGGCGCCATCCAGGTAGCGACGGGTTCTGGTCGCTCCCGGTCGTCGGCGAGACGTACGACGGCGCGCTCAACGACATCGACGGCTTCCACGTCACGGCTTCGCACGTCGACGCCGCGGTCGCGGACGCCGAGGCGAGCGAGGGGCGGGTCCGCGAGGGCGACGTCGGCGGCGGGACCGGGATGATCTGCCACGAGTTCAAGGGCGGGATCGGCACGGCCTCACGTCGCCTGACCGAGGCGCAGGGCGGCTGGACGCTCGGCGTGCTCGTCCAGGCGAACTACGGCCACCGCGCGCTCCTTCGGATCGACGGCGTGCCGGTCGGTGCCGAGATCCCGACGAGCGAGGTCCCGAGCCCGTGGGATCAGTTCGAGGAGCTCCGGGCGCGTGACGCGTCGCGCCCTCGGCACGCCCGTGCCGGTACCGACGGCGGATCGATCATCGTCCTCGTCGCGACCGACGCGCCCCTCCTTCCCCACCAGTGCACCCGGCTCGCGCAGCGCCCGTCGCTCGGCCTCGGCCGGATGGGCAGCTTCGCGTCGCACGGCTCGGGCGACCTGTTCCTCGCCTGGTCCACCGCGAACCGCGGCCTCGGCTGGCCGGAGGACGAGGCCGGCCCGAGCCTGACGGTCGATGTCCGGTCGGTGGCCGGCGCGGCGATCGACCCGCTCTTCGAGGCAACGGCCGAGGCGACCGAGGAGGCCGTCGTCAACGCGCTCCTCGCGGCCGAGACCATGACCGGCCGGGACGGCATCACCGCGGCCGCGATCGACCCCGACCGCGTGCGCGACATCCTCGCCGGGCATGGAGCGATCGCCGCGGCCGGCTGACCCAGGCGGACGACCGCTCGAGGGCGCATTCGCCGCGAGCCGTTACGATTCGTGGGCCCAATGACGCTCCCGATCCAGGTCGGGCCCTCGGCGATCACGATCAACCGCGACGATCGCGTCGTCGTGTGCGCGCCCGACGCCCGCCTCGACCCCGCCGCAGAGC
>DASXWX010000324.1:0-2170 GCA_036503395.1 Candidatus Limnocylindrales bacterium | reverse complement strand
CGGTCCCGTTCGCGTCCACGTCGAGGGCCATCTGGCCGCCCCAGAAATCCCAGCCACCGCAGTCACACGGCGGGGGCGCCTCGGAGACGTCGACGAGATGGCTCGACCAGGTTGCCCCGCCATCGGTCGATCGCGTCACGTAGAGGTTGATGTCGCCCTTCGCCTGGCCCGATGCCCGGACACCATTCCAGGCGAAATAGACCGTGCCGTCGGGCGCAACGGCGCCCCCGCTCGGCAGTGACTGGCCGAACTGTGAGTTCGTGGTCCCGTTCAGGATGTTGCCGGTGCTCCAGTGGGCGCCGCCGTCGTGGGTGTACGACACGAAGATCTTCTGGAGCGTGTGGTAGACGAGGTAGGCGTCGTCGCCACGGACGGCGAGGATGTCCTTGTCGGTGCCGCGCTTGAGCGGCTCGACGAGACTCGTGGTCCAGTGGGCGCCGAAGTCCGTCGACTTGGCGACGAACTGGCTCGACTTGTTGTCCTGCATGTACGAGGCCCACACGGTGGTGCCGTCCGCGGGATCGACGACGATCTGGGGATCGTCCTGGCGGGTGAGCGTCGGGAACGGCGCCCGCGGGGCCGAGAACGTGGCCCCGCCGTCGTTCGACACCTGGAGAATCATGTGGGGGCTGCCGCAGTCGGGGCAGGTCGGGTCGACGTCGCCCGTGTCGGCGCCGGCATAACCGACGTAGTGGGTCGAGAAGGTATAGACGTGCCCCAGGCGGTCGGCGGCGATCGACGGCTCCCAGTCGTCCCCGTGAGGAAAGCCGACACGAACGGGGTTCCCGAACGTCGCGGCTGACGCTGCGAGCGCGGTGGCGGCCAGCGCGAGGGCCGTGAGGATCGCGGCCAGGCCGGAGATGGCGGATCGGCTGAGCATCGAACGCCTCCCTGTCGAGTGCTCGGGCCTGCGAGGAGCACCAGACTACGGACCGGGCGGGTGCGGAGGCAACAGTCGTCCCGCCGCGCGAACGGCTTGGCGGTGACCGGCGGCATCGCCGGCTGGCAACCCCCGCGAGTCAGGGGCGTGGGCGCGAGACGCCTATCCTTCGCGGATGCCACTGTTCCGGCCGGTCGCCGAGATCGCCGACATCGTCTCGCCGAGCGTCGTCATCGCGCTCGACAGCTGGGTCGACGCCGGGTCGGCGTCGACGGCGGCGGCGGCCGCGCTCGCCGAGGACGGCCGTCAGATCGGAGACTTCGATCCCGACGCCCTGTTCGACTACCGGGCGCGGCGACCGACGCTCGAGATCGTGGACGGTCGCACGGCCGAGCTCACGTGGCCGGAGCTGGTGGTGCGGCACGCGACGGTGGGATCGAAGGACGTCGTCGTCATCACCGGCGCCGAGCCCGACTACCGCTGGCACGAGCTGACCGAGGCGATGGCGGACCTGGCGAGGGCGCTCGGCGCCGGCGAGTGGATCACGCTCGGCGCGATCCCCGCGGCCGTGCCCCACACGCGTCCGGTGCCGGTCCTCGGCACGGCCTCCTCGCCCGAGCTCCTCCGCGGCGGGGTCCAGCCCGGGCCGACGGGCACCCTCCGCGTTCCCTCGGCCTGCGTCTCCGTCATCGACCACGCGATCGCGGCCGCCGGGATCCCGTCGGTCGGCTACTTCGCCCAGGTCCCGCACTACGTCAACGGGGCGTACCCACCGGCCGCGGTGGAGCTGCTGACCGTGCTCGGTCGCCATCTCGACGTCCGCGTTCCCCTCGGCGAGCTGCCGACGGCCGCCCGACAGCTGCGCACGCGCCTCGACACCGCGGCGGCCCTCGACGACACGACCCGCCAGTACGTCGAGCGGCTCGAGGCGATGGTCGACGAGGCGCGCCTGCCGTCCGGCGACGAGCTCATCAGCGAGATCGAGCGCTTCCTCCGGGAGGGAGGCGGTCAGGGGCAGAGCCAGCGGCCGAATTGAGCGACCGCCACCTCGTCGTCCGAGCGCTCGTCGCCGCCGTCGCGATCGGTCTCGCCGTCGCCCTTCTCGCCGGCGGCGCAGCCTGGCTCGCAACTGGACGCCGTGCGAGCCCGCGGACGTCGCCGTCGGCGCCGGGGTCGATCGGGAGCGCGTCCGCCTCCCCGACGGCCCCGCCCGGCGCATCGGCGACTCCAACGGCGACCGCGTCGGAGTCGCCGTCGCCCTCGATCTCGTTCCCCGCTTCGGCACCGCCG
>DASXWX010000323.1:0-2512 GCA_036503395.1 Candidatus Limnocylindrales bacterium | reverse complement strand
CACATCCTCCGGTGAAGTCTCGGACCGGACGAGGATCGGCGGGCGTCCCGCCTCTGCCGACGCGATCGCTGCCTCGGTCGACGTCACGATCGGTCCCGAGGCGACCCCGGGCGACGCCGCCAGCCCAACAAGAATCGGCGCGCGGCCGTCCCGTGCCAGCGTCTTGACCCGCGGCGGGTCCGCGAGGATCGGCAGCACCCGGCGGACGGCCTCCTCGCGCGTCAGCGGGAAGTCCGGGTCCTCGGCCATGTCCCGCGCGATCCGGAGGGCCGCCTGCGGGCTCCGCTTGCCGACCCGGACCTGGAGCATCCAGAGCCGGCCCTCCTCGATCGTGAACTCGATGTCGCAGAGGTCGCGGTACCAGCGCTCGAGCGCGGCGGCATGCGACCGCAGCTCCGCGGCCACGGCCGGCAGCCGCTCGTCGAGGACCGCGATCGGCTCGGTCGCGTGGGTGCCCGCGACCACGTCCTCGCCCTGGGCGCCGAAGAGGACGTCGCCGAAGAGCACGTTCTCGCCGGTCGCGGGGTTGCGCGTGAAGACAACCCCGGTCCCCGACGTCGGGCCGCGGTTGCCGAAGACCATCGCCTGGACGGTGACCGCGGTCCCGAGGTCGTCGGCGATTCCCTCCTTCGCCCGGTACGCCCGGGCCCGGTCGCTGTTCCACGAGCGGAAGACGGCCTCGATCGCGAGCCGGAGCTGCTGCCACGGATCCTCGGGGACGTCGGCCACGCCGACGATCGAGCGGAACATCGTCTCGAACCGTTCGCGACAGGCGATCGCGAACCCGTCGTCGCCGGACGCCCGCCCGAGCCCCGCGCACGTTTCGGCGTTGAGCCCGAGGTCGAGGATCGTGTCCATCATCCCGGGCATCGAGACGGGCGCGCCCGACCGAACGGAGACGAGGAGCGGGTCCGACGGGTCGCCGAAGCGCCGGCCGACCACCTGCTCCAGCTCGGCCATCCGCTCGCGGAGCTCGTCCTCGAGGCCGGGCGGCCAGCCATCGGCGAGGAACGACCGGCAGGCCGACGTCGTGACGACGAACCCGGGCGGGACCGACAGACCGAGCTCCCGGGCCATGACCCCGAGGTTCGCGGCCTTGCCGCCGACGAGCGAGGTCGCGTCGGTGAGCGAGCCTTCGTGCGGGTGGTCGAGGCGATAGGTCTGGCTCATCGAGCGACCGGTTCGGGCGCCTCGCGTCGTTCGGCGCCGTCGGTTTCATGGAGCGCCCGCCAAACCCGTTCGGGCGTGAGCGGGAGGTCGCGAATGACCGCGCCGGTCGCGTTCCGGACGGCGGCGGCGACAGCCGGCGCGACGCAGAGGAGCGCACCCTCGCTCATGCCCTTCGCGCCGTACGGCCCGGGTCCGTCCTCGTTCTCGACAATCTCCGACTCCATCTGAAGCGGCAGGTCCATCGAGGTCGGGATCCGGTAGTCGATCGCCCCGAGGTTCCGGATGCGCCCGCCCTCGTCGAAGATGTAGTGCTCCATCAGCGTGTGGCCGAGGCCCATGACCGCGGCGCCCTCGTCCTGGCCCCGAACCTGGCTCTTGTTGAGCGCCTTGCCCACGTCCGACACGGTCACGTGCCGGAGCACCGTCACGTCGCCGGTCTCGCGGTCGACCGCGACCTCGACAGCGGTCGCGTTGAGCTCGTAGAACGCCGCCGTCCCGCCGAGCGGGTGGTTCGGCGACGCCTCCTTGCGCATCTCGCCGAGCCCGATCACCTCGCCGCCGAGCGGCCCGAGGCCGCGAGTGAGGACGTCGAGGATCGGCAGGACGCGAACGTCCGCTCCTTCCCCGATCCGGACCTCGCCGCGATCGACGACGACCGAAGCCTCGTCCACCCCCTCGACCCGCGCCGCCATCGCCCGGAGCTTCCGCTGGACGTCGCGGCAGGCGTTGAGGACCGCGTTGCCCATGAGCACGGACGAGCGGCTGGCCGAGGTCTGCTGGTCGTACGGCACGACGGCGGTGTCGCCCATGACGACCGTGACCCACTCGAGGGGCGCCCCGAGCTCCTGGGCGGCGATCTGGGCGAAGATCGTCCGGGCGCCCTGGCCCATGTCCGACGTCCCGGCGAACACGACGACGCTGCCGTCGGCGAGGAGCCGGACGGTCGAGTACGAGAGGCCGGTCGTCGGGCCCTCCTTGAGCCCGACGGCGACCCCTATCCCGTGCCCGTCCGGCACCGGCCGGCCCCAGCCGATTCGCCGGGCCGCCCGCTCGAGGGCCTCCGCCCAATGGCCGTCGGCGGGCGTGTCGCCGGGGATGAACTCGTCGCCGGTGTCGGCGAGGTTGCGGAGCCGGAGCTCGACCGGGTCGATGCCGAGGACCCGGGCCGCCTCGTCCATGTTCGACTCGACCGCCCAGATCTGCTGGGGGTTGCCGAAGCCGCGGAACGCGGTCGACGGCACGGTGTGGGAGAGGACGCTCCGGGCGACGATCCGGACCGCCGGGGTCCGGTACGGGCCGTTCGAGGTGTAGCTGCCCTTGGCGACGGTCCGGTCGGCGATGT
>DASXWX010000322.1:0-6962 GCA_036503395.1 Candidatus Limnocylindrales bacterium | reverse complement strand
GCTGCTGGCCTCGGAGACCGCGGCCCTCGACGTCGTCGGCGCCGACGTCGTCCGCGACGTCGAGCCGGGCGAGATCGTGGTCCTCGAGGCCGGCCGACCGCCCCGATCGATCCGCTTCGCCGAGCCCACGCCCGCCCTCTGCGTCTTCGAGCTCATCTACTTCGCTCGACCCGACTCGTATCTCGAGGGACGGAACCTGTACGAGGCGCGGCGGCGGATGGGAGCCGAGCTCGCGGCCGAGCATCCCGTCGAGGCAGACCTCGTGATGCCGGTCCCCGACACCGGCGCGCCCGCGGCCGCCGGCTACGCCGAGGCGTCCGGGATCCCGTACCGCGAGGGGATGGTCCGCAACCGCTACAGCGGCCGGACGTTCATCCAGCCCAGCCAGCAGATGCGCCAGCGCGGCGTGAACGTCAAGCTGTCCCCGTTGCGAGAGGTCGTCCGCGGCAGGCGCCTCGTCGTCGTCGACGACTCGATCGTGCGGGGGACGACGACGAAGCAGATCGTGGGCCTGCTTCGGCGCGCGGGCGCGGACGAGGTCCACGTCCGGATCAGCGCGCCGCCGATCCATCACCCGTGCTTCTACGGCATCGATACCCAGGTCGAGACCGAGCTGATCGCGGCCAGCCATTCCGTGGACGAGATCCGCGACTTCATCGGCGCGGACTCCCTCGGCTACCTCTCGATCAGGGGCGTGCTATCGGCGCTCGAGCTGCCCTACGACCGCTTCTGCTTCGCCTGCTTCGACGGCCGCTATCCCGTGCCGGTGCCATACGACCCCGGCGCCCGGAAGTTCGCCCTCGAGGAAGACCCGGCGCGGCCCGGCGTCGTCGGCGCGGCGAGGTGAGCGGCCCGCGCCGGAACGCCTATGCCGCCTCCGGTGTCGACGTCGCGGCCGGGGAGACGGCCGTCGAGCTGATCCGCTCGGCGGTCGAGTCGACGCGGCGGGCCGAGGTGATCGACGGCCTCGGCGGTTTCGCCGCGGCGTTCGGGCTGCCGAGCGGCCTGCGCGATCCGGTGATCGTCGCCTCGACGGACGGCGTCGGGACGAAGACGGCGCTCGCCCGGGCCATCGGCCGCTTCGACACGCTCGGGATCGACCTCGTCGCGATGTGCGCCGACGACGTCGTCTGCTCGGGGGCCGAGCCGGTCGCGATCCTCGACTACATCGCAATCGGGCGGGTCGACCCGCCCCACGTCGCGGAGCTCGTCGCCGGGGTTGCCGAAGGCTGCCGACTCGCGGGCTGCGCCCTCGTCGGCGGCGAGACCGCCGAGCACCCCGGGGTGATGGAGCCCGACGAGTTCGACCTCGCCGGGTGCTGCATCGGGGTGGCGGAGCGCTCGGACCTGATCGACATCGGCGCGGTCGAGGCCGGCGACGCGATCGTGGGACTCGCGGCGTCGGGTCTCCACTCGAACGGCTATTCGCTGGTCCGGGCGCTCGTTGCGGAGTGGGACGTGCCGCTCGACCGGCCGTACCAGGAACAGCTCCGACGCTCCCTCGGAGACGAGGCCACCGAGCCGTTGCTGGTCGCGGAGCCGGGACGCGAGCTGGCCACGATCGGCGACGTCCTCCTCACCCCGACGCGGATCTACGCGCCGCACGTGCTGGCGCTTCGGGCCCACCTGCGAGCGGCCGGCTCGGACCTGCGCGGAATCGCCCACGTAACCGGCGGCGGGCTGCCCGCCAACGTACCGCGGGCGCTGCCGCAATCGCTCGGGGCGCGGCTCGATCCGGCCCGCTGGGCGATGCCGTCCGAGCTGCGGCTCATCGGCGCCCTCGGCGGCCTCGACGACGGCGAGCTGCGGGGAACGTTCAACGGCGGTCTCGGCCTCGTCGTCGTCCTGCCCGATGCCTCCGCCTTCGAGGCGGTGGCATTCCTGACCTCGCGCGGCATCCCCTCGGCCGTCGTCGGGGAGGTCGTCGAGGCCGAACGGCTGGGCGGGCAGCGGTACGTCGAGGCCACCCTGGAGCGGACCGAATGACGGGCACGATCGCCGTCGGCGTCTCGGGCGACGGGTCCATCCTCCGTGCGCTCGTCGCGGCATCCCGACGCGGCGTTGTGGGCGGTGACGTCGGTCTCGTCTTCGCCGACCGAGCCTGCCCGGCGCTCGATTGGGCAGCGGAGCAGGGGATCGCGACGCGGCTCGTCCGCGGCGGCCGGGACGACGAGCTCGCCGCGGCGCTGGCGGCGGCCGAGGCCGACCTCGTCGTGCTCGCCGGGTACATGCGGTTCGTCGGCGGGCGGACGCTCGCCGCGTTCCCGGGCCGGATCCTCAACACGCATCCGTCGCTGCTGCCGGCCTTCCCGGGTGCACACGCCGTTCGCGACGCCGTGGCCCACGGGGTAGCCGTGACCGGAGCCACGGTTCATCTCGTCGACGCGACCCTCGACGGCGGCCCGATCGTCCTCCAGGAGCCGGTTGCGGTCGACCCGTCCGACGACGAGGCGACGCTCCACGAGCGGATCAAGGCCGTCGAGCGTCGGCTGGTGCCGCGGGCGGCCGCGCTCGTCCTCGCGGATGCCGTCGGGTTCGCGCCCGGGACGCGCAGGATCGTGATCGATGCCGCCCGGGCGGACGATGTCGTCCCGCGACCGCGCCGTGCGCTCGTCTCCGTCTCCGACAAGACGGGACTCGCCGCGTTCGCGACCGGTCTCGTCGGGCTCGGCTTCGAGCTGATCTCGACCGGCGGCACCGCGAGAACGCTCCGGGACGAAGGGCTGGCGGTCACCGACGTGAGCGCGGTCACCGGCTTCTCGGAGCTCCTCGACGGCCGCGTCAAGACGCTCCACCCGCGGATCCACGCCGGCGTGCTGGCGGATTCCCGGCGCCTCGATCATCGCCAGGCGATCGCTGCCGCGGGGATCGAGCCGTTCGAGCTGGTCGTCGTCAACCTGTACCCGTTCGCCGCCGCGCTCGAGCGACCGGGCCTCGACCTCGACGGCCTGATCGAGGAGATCGACATCGGCGGGCCGACGCTCGTCCGGGCGGCGGCCAAGAACCACCGCGCCGGCGTCACCGTGGTCACGTCGCCGGAGCGCTACGAGTCCGTCCTCGCGACGCTGGCCGAGCCCGGGGGCGTGCCCGAGGGGCTGCGAGCGGCCCTCGCGATCGAGGCCTTCGCCCACACCGCCGCGTATGACGCCCGTATCGCCGAGGAGCTCCCCTGCCGCGAGCACGAGGCCGGTGTCGCGCTTCCATCCGAGCCGGGGCTCCCGGGCTCGGGCGATCCCTATCCGCCCCGGCTCGTCGTCGCCCTCGAGAAGGTCGAGGGCCTGCGCTACGGCGAGAACCCACATCAGGCCGCGGCGCGGTATCGCCGCCCCGGCGCCACGGCGCTCGACGGGCCGTTCGCGACCGGCGACCTCCCGCTCCAGGGCAAGGCCCTCAGCTACAACAACATCCTCGACGCTTCGGCGGCCGTCGCGCTCGGCCGGTTGCTCAGGGGCCCGGGCGCTGTCGTCGTCAAGCACACGAACCCGTGCGGCGCGGCGGAACGCCCGACGCTCCTCGAGGCGTGGGCCGCGGCGCTCGCCGGCGATCCGGTCTCGGCCTATGGCGGCGTCGTCGCTCTCACCCGGGAGGTCGGCCGGGACGTCGCGGAGGCGCTCGCCTCGATCTTCCTCGAGATCGTCGTCGCCCCAGCGTTCGACGACGGCGCCCGTGAGGTCCTCGCGGGGAAGCCGAACCTGCGCCTCCTGGTCGATCCGTATCTCGCCACCGGTGCCCCCGGCACCACGTCCCGCGGTCTCGTCCGTGCCGATTTCGACGGCTCGATCCGGTCGGCGGGCGGCGCGGTTCTCGTCGGCGCGCCCGACGACCTGCCCGACGACCCCGCCGAATGGGCGCTCCTCACCCGGCGGGCCCCGACGAACGACGAACGCCGCGACCTCGATCTCGCCTGGCGTGTCGTTCGAGTGGCGAGCTCGAATGCGATCGCGATCGTTCGCGACGGGCGTCTGATCGGCCTCGGATCGGGCCAGACGAGCCGCGTCGACGCCGCGCGCCAGGCCGTGGACAAGGCGCGGGCGATCTCCGGCGACGAGGCCCTCCGCGGCGCGTCGTGCGCCTCCGACGCGTTCTTCCCGTTCCCGGACGCCGTCGAGGCCTGCCTCGCCGGGGGCGTCACCGCGTTCGTGCAGCCCGGCGGCTCCGTGCGCGACGGCGAGGTGCTTCGTGTCGCGGACGACGCCGGGGCCACGATGCTGATCACCGGCACCCGACACTTTCGGCACTGAGGCCGCTTGACGCGCGCGCGGCGTGCTCGACAATGCGGGCCCGAGGAGGAGCTGAGGGCCCGATGACGAACGAAGAGGTCGTCCGCTCGTACATCCGCGCGGTGACCGAGCTCGACCGCGAGGCCGAGGATGGCCTCCGCCACCCGGACTGGTCGGCGGAGTGGCCGCAGTCCGGCGAGCGTGTGACCGGCAGCGCCAGCTTCCAGGCGATCCAGGACGCGTATCCGGGCGGCTACCCGACGATCCAGCTCGAGCGCGTGATCGGCGCCGAGGATCGCTGGAGCATCACGCCCTCGAACACGGTCCTGCGTGTCGTCGGCTCCGGCGAGTACTGGTGGGCAGAGTTCCGGATGCGGTACCCCGACGGCGTCGACTACCACTGCATCACGCTGCTCGAGCTCCGCGACGGCCGCGTCTTCCGCGAGATCGTCTACTGGGCGCCGCCGTTCGAGGCGCCCGAATGGCGCTCACGCCTGGTGGATGGCCCCTCGCACAGCCCGATCCGCTGACTCCCCGCGCAGGCGTCATCCCTCGCGCCGGTCAGTCGGCGCGCTAGCATCGCGCTCCGATGGCCCACCAGTCCGACGCCCGCCGCCGCTTCTACCTGACCACCGCGATCGCCTATCCGAACAACCGACCCGGGCTCCACACGCTCTACGAGGTGATCGGCGCCGACGCGATCGCCCGCTGGCACCGGATGCTCGGCGACGACACCCGCTTCCTGACCGGGACCGACGAGCACTCGGTCAACATCGCCCAGCGGGCCGCGGAGCTCGGCAAGGACACGCGCGCGTTCGTCGACGAGATGGTCGACCTCTTCAGGACGGCCGAGGACGCCCTCGCGATCTCGCCCGATCGCTTCATCCGGACGACCGATCCCGATCACCGCCGGGCGTCCCAGGAGATGGTCCGCCGTGCCTACGCGAACGGCGACGTCTATCTCGGCACATACGAGGGCTGGTACTGCCCGAACGAGGGCTTCAAGGCGCCCTCGGACCTCCTGGAGGACGCGTCGGGCTTCCACTGCCCCAACCACCCCGGCGTCGTCCTCGAGTGGCTGACCGAGCGGAACTGGTTCTTCCGGCTCTCGGCCTACGGCGAGCGCCTCCTCGCCTACTACGAGGCGCACCCGGACTGGGTCCAGCCGGACTACCGCCGCAACGAGATGCTGGCCTTCATCCGGGCCGGGCTCGAGGACATCTCGATCAGCCGCGAGACCTTCAGCTGGGGCATCCCGTTTCCGATCCGCGAGGACGGCTCGGAGGCGCTGCTCGCCGACGGCTCGGCCGACCCCGACGCCGGCGTCATCTACGTCTGGTTCGACGCCCTGATCAACTACATCACCGGCGCGGGCTTTCCGGACGATCCCGCGGCGTTCGAGAAGTGGTGGCCGGCCGACCTCCACGTGATCGGCAAGGACATCAACCGCTTCCACACGATCATCTGGCCGGCGATGCTGATGAGCGCCGGCCTCGATCTGCCGCGCAAGGTCTGGGTCCACGGCTTCCTGCTCGCGGCCGGCGGCGACCGGATGAGCAAGAGCCGGGGCAACATGCTCGACCCGAACGACGCCGTCGCGGCCCTCGGGACCGACGGCGTGCGCTATGTCGCGCTCCGCGAGGTGCCGTTCGATCGCGACGCCGAGGTGAGCTGGGATGCGTTCGTTCGGCGCTACAACGCCGACCTCGCCAACGACTTCGGCAACCTCGTCAACCGGACGGTCTCGATGACGAATCGTTACCTCGGCGGCGACCGGCCGTCTGTCGCCGCCCCCGACGGGTCGCTCGCGGCCTCGTGGCGGCGTGCGCTGGCGGCCTACGAGGACCGGTTCGCGCGGTCCCTCCTGCACGACGCGCTCGGTGCGCTCTGGGACTTCGTCGGCGACGCGAACCGCTTCGTCGACGCCGAGCAGCCATGGACGATCGCAAAGGCGGCCAAGGCCGGCGACGAGCACGCGCTCGTCCGGCTTCGGGGCATCCTCGGTGACCTCGTCGAGGCCTGTCGGCTCGTCGCGCTCGCCGCTGCCCCCTTCATCCCGAACAGCGCACCGCGCGTCCTCGGCCAGCTCGGCCTCGCCTGGCCGTACGCATCCGATGGCAACGGTGGGCCGCGCCTCGACGACGAGCTCCGCTGGGGCGCCCACGAGGCGGAGCACGGGCGCCTGGGTTCGGCGGAGCCAATCTTTCCGCGGCTCGAGACGGAAGTCGTCGAACAAACCTGACGCACGCTGTCGATTCGGGCGAGGCACGATCGTCGTCAAGGCGACATCGGTAATCGAGCGAAAAGGAGCGAGCGATGGCCACCGGCACGATCACCCACATCGAGATCCCCGCGGACGACGTCGAGCGGGCGAAGCGCTTCTACGAGGCGGTCGCGGGCTGGGACTTCAGCGCGATGGAGGGTTTCCCGAACTACTGGCTGTTCCGGACCGGCGACGCGAGCGGCGGCGGCCTCGGTCGGCGCGGCGAGAGCGTCGGCAATGTGATCCGCGACTACATCAACGTCGCCCGGCTCGAGGACGCGGTCGCGGCCGCGGAGCAGAACGGCGGGAGCGTCGTCACGCCGCCCCAGGAGATCCCGGGCATGGGCCGCTGGGCTGCCGTGACCGACTCCGAGGGCAACGAGATCGGCCTCTGGGAGGACTCCTCCAGCTAGGCCGTCGACGGCGCCGGGGTCCGTCCGCGGAACCGCGGCGCGATAGGCTACGGTCGTGCGCGTCTC
>DASXWX010000321.1:0-5710 GCA_036503395.1 Candidatus Limnocylindrales bacterium | reverse complement strand
TGACGGCCTGGCTCGGCGGCGAGCTCGTCTACCGGCTGCGAGTCGGGGTCGACGCCGACGCCAATCTCGACGCGTCCAACTCGATCGGACGCGAAGGCATCGCGAGTGCCGACGGCAGTGGTGGTGCGGCGGCCGGCTCGGCGTAGGGCAGCGGCAGGTAGATCGAGGCGGCCGCCCGAGTCCTCGGGAGTCTAACCTTTACGTAAACGGCAAGGTTCGCTAGACTTCGCGGGTGAAGGAAGCTGTCACCGAGCGGGCCGAAGGTCGCCTGCTCAAGATCCAGGAGGTCGCAGCCGAGCTCGGCCTCACGCCGCGGCGGATCCGCTACTACGAGGAGCTCGGCCTCCTCCGGCCGGCTGCCCGGTCGGAGGGCGACTACCGCCTCTACGACGCGGATGACCTCGAGCGCCTCTCGTTCATCAAGGGTCTCCGCGACGACGCGGGCTTCAGCCTGGCCGAGATCGGGCAGCTCCTCGAGGACGAGATCGCCCGCGCCCGCAACCGTGAGCGCTACCGGGCGACGGAGAGCGTGGAGGAGCGCAGGTCCATCCTCGACGACGCCGTCGACCGGATCGACCGCCAGATCGTCAGCCTGCGCGACAAGATCGCCCGACTCGAGGCGATGATCGAGGAGGCCGACGGTCGGCGCGGCCACCTCCTGGCCCACCGAGCCGAGCTCGACGGCGAGCTTGTCGACCCGCACGACCGCGACGCCGCCGCCCGCTACCGGGACGCGGCCCGATGACGATCACCAGCTTCCGGCGCCCGCATCGCGCCGGTGAGACCGATGACTCCTACCGCTGGTGGGTGCTCGCCGTCACGAGCATCGGCGCCCTCCTCGCCAGCCTGACGTCGGGGACGCTCGTCATCGCGCTGCCGGACATCCTGCGCGACCTCCACACGGACCTGTTCGCGCTCATGTGGATCATCGTCGGCTACACCCTCGTGGCCACCGTCCTCGTGCTCAACGCCGGCCGCATCGCCGACATGTTCGGCCGGGCGCGGACGTACACCCTCGGCTTCCTCGTCTTCACCCTCGCCTCGATCTTCTGTGCCGTCGCCGCGAACGACGTCCAGCTCATCGGCGGACGGGTCGTCCAGGGCATCGGCGGCGCATTCCTCATGGCCAACTCGGCCGCGCTGGTGACCGACGCCTTCCCGCGGCGCGAGCTCGGCCGGGCCCTCGGCATCAACGCGATGGTCGTCGGCGCCGGGCTCATCCTCGGCCCGATCCTCGGCGGCTGGTTGACCGGCTTCGGCTGGCGGACGGTCTTCTGGTTCAACGTCCCGATCGGGATCGTCGGCACGATCGCCGCCTGGATGCTCCTCGTTGAGCAGGCACGGCCGTCGACGAGCCGCTCGATCGACTGGGCCGGGTCCGCGCTCTACTTCGTGGGGCTCATGGGCCTCATGAGCGCGCTCGCCTTCGGCGGCATCTACGGCTGGACGACGACCTGGGTCGTCGGCGGCATCGTCGCCTTCCTCGTCGCGACGCCCGTCTTCCTGTGGGTCGAGCTCCGGTCGCCCGAGCCGCTCCTCGACCTGTCGCTCTTCCGCGACCGGCTGTTCACGATGGGCAACCTGACGGGGCTCCTCAACGGGATCGCCCGCAACGGCGTCCTGTTCCTGCTGGTCTTCTACCTCCAGGGCGCCCAGGGCGACGACCCGGTCACCGCCGGGATCCTCCTGGCCCCGCTCGCGATCGGGCTGCTCGTGCTCTCGCCGATCAGCGGCGCCCTCGCCGACCGATACGGCTCGCGTGAGCTGGCGACGCTCGGAATGGTCGTGACCGGGATCGGCCTTGCCGGGCTGCTCACGCTCCAGATCGAGACGCCCTACTGGCAGCTGGCCCTGTGGCAGCTCGTGATCGGCGCCGGCTCCGGGCTCTTCAACTCGCCCAACACGAGCGCCGTCATGGGCGTCGTCCCGCCCGCGAAGCGCGGCATCGGCGCGGGGACGCGGATGATGCTCACCCAGACCGGGTTCATCGTCTCGATCGCGCTGGCGATCGGGCTCGTGACGAGCGCGATGGATCCCAAGGTCCTCGTGGCGATCTTCTCGGGTGCCCAGGTTGGCGGTCAGGGGATCGACCTCGACCCGTTCATGAACGCCCTCCACATCGCCTTCGGCGCCGGCGTCGTCGCCAGCGCGCTCGGCGCGGTCGTCTCGTTGATGCGCGGCGGCCATCGGAGCTGGGAGGAGCCGGCCGAGGCGCGACCCGACCGGGCGAGGGCGGCCTGATGACGCTCGCTCCGCGCGCGATCCTCGACCTCGAGGGGATGCGCGCCTTCCGCCACCGCAACTACCGGCTCTTCTTCCTCGGCCAGGGCACGTCGCTCATCGGGACGTGGATGCAGTCGGTCGCCCAGAGCTGGCTCGTCCTGCTCCTGACCGGCGACCCGTTCATCCTCGGCGTCGTCGCCGCGTTCCAGTTCCTGCCGGTCCTCGTCCTCGGGCTCTTCGGCGGCGTCATCGCCGACCACCTGCCGAAGCGCCGGACGCTGATGGCCACCCAGACGTTCGCGATGGCCGTCAGCTTCGTGATGTTCCTGCTGACCTGGACGAACACCGTCCAGGTCTGGCACGTCCTCGCGATCGCCCTGCTCATCGGGCTCCGGAACTCGGTCGACATGCCGACGCGCCAGGCGTTCTCGGTCGAGATGGTCGGCCGCGACGACATCCAGAACGCGGTCGCGCTCAACTCCGCGACGTTCAACGGCGCCCGGATCATCGGCCCCGCGGTGGCCGGCCTCGTGATCGGCGCGTTCGGCGTGCCGCTCGCGTTCCTCACCGACGCGCTCAGCTTCCTGGCCGTCCTCGTCGCGCTCTGGATGATGGACGAGCACGAGCTGCAGCTCCCGCCGACTCTGCCCCGGCCGCATTCGGTGGCCGAGGTCGCCGAGAACCTGCGGGAGGGCCTCGTCTACGTCCGCGACACGCGGCTGGTCCTGCTCGCGATCAGCGTGATCGGCCTCGTCTCGACCTTCGGCATGAACTTCACGGTCCTCGTGCCGCCGCTCGCGAAGGACGTCCTCCACTCCGACGCGGCCGGCTACGGCTTCCTCATGGCGGCGTCTGGGCTCGGCTCGCTGACGGCCGCGATCGCGATCGCGTTCGGGGGTCGCGCGAGCGCGGCCACGATCGTCGGCGGCGCGGCCCTGCTCGGAGTGGCCGAGGTCGTGACCGGCGTGTCCGGCGCCTTCGGGCTGACGCTCTTCGCGATGATCTTCGTCGGCGTCGGCGGGATCGCGATGTCGGCGAACGCGAACAGCGTGATCCAGCTCAGCGTCCCGGACGTCCTCCGCGGCCGCGTCCTGAGCGTCTACACGACCGTGTTCGCGGGCTCGACCCCGATCGGCGGGCTGGTCATGGGCGGCATCGCCGGCAGCATGGGCGTCACGACGGCGCTCGTCGTCGGCGGCGCGATCTCGGCCCTCGTCGGCTTCATCGGCTGGCTCAGCGTCCGTTCGGGGGCGGTGCCCGCGGCGCCGCCACAGATCCCGCCACGGACGGTGTTGGCACCACCCGAGATCGGTGCCGAGAGCCTGCCCCTCGCCGCGGCGGAACGTGCGCAAGCCGTCAGCGCCCCACGTGGGCCCGAACCCGCCGAGTCCGTACGCGTCGGCCCACGAATCGCTGGCTCCTCGGCCCGCCGGCGCGACCCCGATCGGGAGACCGTCCCCGTCGCTCGCCTCGACGAACGCGGCTCGGAGGTCACCGGCTCGCGGAACTGACTCGGGAAAACGTGTCAGGACCTGGCAGCCGCAGGTTCGATCCTCGCCCTGTGAACGACCTGCCACCCGAGCTCCTGCTCGCAGCCTGCGCGCCGCCGCTCCGGACGATCGCGGAAGACCTGCGCGTCCTCGTCGCCGCGGCCGAACCCGGCTGCATCGAGCGGGTCCGCGGAGGCTGGGGCGTCATCGGCTACGACGTTCCGGTCGGCCACCGGACGCGCTTCTTCGCGTGGATCTGGGCGCAGCCCGAGCACGTCCACCTCGGCTTCGTGCACGGCGTCCTGATGGCCGACCCGGAGCGCGTGCTGGGCGGCGTGGGCGTGACGAAGCTCGCCCGTTGGCTGACGTTCGAGCCCGGAGACCGTGTCGACGCCGCCATCGTCCTGCCGCTCGTGCACGAGGCGGCTCGCGTCGCGAGCCTCTCGCGAGGTGAACATCAGATAGCCCTCCGGATGGCTCGAGACGGACCCTGAGAATCGACACGGATCGGCACATGCGACGCCGACACCGGACCACTGAGGGCGGATGTGCGGATCGAGCGCCTATCATGGGAGCTGAAGAGCGGAGTTCCGGACCTCGCACCAATTCTTGACGCCGACCAGAGCGAGCCGCTTCTCGCATTGCGAAACGATGTAGAACTTGTCAACGCCGTCTTCATCGAGTCGGGCCGACGAACACTGACCACAACCGAGCGGCGCGACGTCGACGAGGCGCTCGCCAAGTTGAAGCTCGACGATAGGAGCATCGACACAGCGCAAGGATGCAGCTCCTCGGCGATCGCCAGACCGCGATCACCCCGGCGTCGGGCAACGCCGCCACGTTCGCCTTCGACGCGCTCGGTCGCTACGCCAGCCGGACGATCGGGGGCGTGACCGAGACGTACAGCTACATCGGTAGCTCGAACGTCGTCTGGCAGGACGCCGCCAGCACGACGATCCAGAGCGCGATCGACGCCGCCGGCGACCGCAACGCGAACCAGAACGGCAGCACGACCTCGTACCTGCTGTCCGACCTCCACGGCAACGCGATCGGCCTCGAGGACGGCTCGACCTCCATCAGCGACGCCTACCGCTACGACGCCTGGGGCACGACGATCGACAGCGATTCGAGCGGCACCCCGGCCCCGATGCCATGGAAATACCAGGGCAGGCTCGACGTCTCGCCCAGCGCCGATCCCCTCTACGACTTCGGCGCCCGTCTCTATGCCCCGGCGTCGGGCACCTTCACCCAGCTCGATTCGGTCATGGGCTCGGCCCAGGACCCCCTCAGCATGAACCGCTACCTCTACGCTGCCGCCAACCCCGCCACCCTCATCGACCCTAATGGGCACTGCTACCTGCCGGATCGTGACGCCGTGAAGCCCGGACCGTGCCCGGGCGAGACGACGACCACCAAGCCGCCCGCGTCATCGCCGGATCCCGGAAGCGGTATCGGCTTCGGGAACGGCCGGGTGACGTACGAGGACGACAACGGGCAGGTGCATAGCACGCCAGCGAATCACAGCGGGTCGAACAGCTTCGCGGGCGGCGCGGTCCCAACGCCAACGCCCTCATCCCAAACGACGCTTCAAACTGCCGTTCTTCTCGCTGGTTGCGGTGCCGATTGCCGCGTAGATGAGACCGGCTACGTATACGCGGCGACGGGCTACTTCGCCGATGGCACCGCGATTCCCTGGATTTGCGTGGGTAGCATCGACGTTAGGGCGTGCGGTGCTCAGTTCGCTGATCAAGACGCGTCCGCACATATTCCTGTTGGCGAAGCGGTAGCCTATCTCGCAGGCGGTTTCGAGGCTACATTCGACGAACTAGCGACGATTCTCGGTGATCAAGCCGCGAGCGATCGCTTAGCAGGGCTCGCCGCAAATGGCGCGGAGGGATCCGGCGCACAATTCTTCAAAGGACTCTGGGAGGAAGCGGCAGGAGCAGCATCGAAGGCAGCAGGCCGCGTGGTTCTCGCAGTCGGCGCCGCCCTCGACA
>DASXWX010000320.1:0-7302 GCA_036503395.1 Candidatus Limnocylindrales bacterium | reverse complement strand
TGGATGGCCAGGAACCCGAGGACCTCGCCGTCCAGGTCGGCGACGATCACCCGCGAATACGGCGAATCGAACCGCTCGAGCCGCTCGACGATGTCACTCGCGCCGGCCGGGTAGCCCTCGCCGGTGAAAAGTGCCGCGATCGCCTCGGCGTCGGCGGCACGCGCCGCCCGGATCGCCACGGGTCCTGACTCGATCACCGCTCGATGGTAACGGGCGCCGCGCGATCGAAGACGGCGATGACACTCGGTCCGAAGCGCGAACCCCTGAGGACGAGCGCCTGCGGACCGAACGGTCCGGGCGAGACAGCGGCCATCACGAGGCCCGCCGTCCGCAGCCCTTCCACCGTTCCCTCGACGCGGACGTAGATGGCCACGAGGCCCTCGCCGTGCCGCGCGAGCGCGGCCGCGAGCCGGCCCTCCGTCGACGGCTCGAGGAGGACGAGACCCGCGACCGAGCTCGCGGCCTGCGCGTTCGCCCCCAGGTGCGGGTCGGGAGCGAGACTGGCACCGGCTGGCCAGGCAGCCGCCGAGCGCTCGAGGTCCACCGTGGCCCAGCCGACCGCGAGAAGCCGGGTCACAGGAGCCAGTCGCCGGCGGCATCGCCGACGTCCTCGAAGCCGAGTCGTTCGTACAGGCGGCGGGCCGGCCGGTTCGACTCGAAGACGCCGAGATAGATCCACTCGCTCCGTGCCTCGACCGCATCCCGCACGGCGACGGCGGTCGCGAGGCGCGCGAGGCCCCGGCCCCGGAACGGCGGCCGTGTCCCGATCGTGGACAGGTATGTGGCGCCGTCGAAGGTCGTGGCCTTCGCCACCGCCGCCGGCTCGCCGTCCACCCGGACGAGGTAGGCGACGAACTCCGGCCGGTCGAGGAGACCGAGGACGTCCTCGACCATGACCGCGCGCGAGCCGGCCTCCACGGCGAACGCCTCGGCCGAGACGAGGGCGACCTCGGCAGCCGCCATCGCCCGGCGCGCCCCGAGATCGCCCCTCAGGCGCTCGATCTCGACGCCCGGCCCCGACGGCGCGCGGTCCGCGACCCGACCGGGATCGGCGACCGCCATCAGCAGGCCGCGCCCGAGATCGACGAAGCCCGCGTCGCGGAGTCGGCGCTCCAGGTCGCCGGGCCGGTGATAGCCGGGCGAGGCCCAGACATGCGGCCGGCGGGACAGCGTCGCGAAGTAGACGATCAACTCGTCGAGGCGTCGGCGAAAGGCGGGGCCTTCCTCTGGCAGCCGCGGCGACGCCAGGCGGTTCCAGAACGGATCGACGTCGGTCTCGTCGTAGAGGACGACCCCGTCGGCGAGCTCCTGGACGTGACGGCCCGGCCGCATCGCGTGCGTCCGCGCCTCGTGGAGCTCCAGGCGTCGGACCTCGGCCTCGCCCGGCCACAGCGTCACCTCGCTGTACCGCCCATCGGGCGAGGATAGGCGACGCAATCCGACCGCCCCGGGTGCGCGTATCCCCGTGCCGAAGCATCAGATCGAGGAGAGTTGTCGTGCCGGCCTTGCGTCCGATCGCCCGATCCAGTCGATTCGTCCCGTCCCGTCCGTTCGCCGCCCTCGTGGCGTCGGTCGCCGTCGCCGCGGCGGCTTGCGCCGGCGGGGTCGCCTCGCCGTCCGTCGCGCCGAGCGTCGCCGCGCCGGCCAGTGCCTCCGTGGCGGCCAGCCCCTCGGTCGCGAGCAGCGGCTCGACGAAGGGTTACGGCTCGGAGAGCCCGAGCCCGTCGGTCGAGGCATCGACGGCCGAGTCCGAATCGCCGTCCTCGGGGGGAGGCGGCGACGCGGTGACCATCCTCAACTTCTCGTTCGGGCCGGACTCGATCACCGTCGCCAAGGGCTCGACGGTCACCTGGACGAACCAGGATGACGTCGGGCACACAGTGACGTTCGACAAGGGCGACGACACGAGCGGAACGCTCAACCAGGGCGCGACCTACAAGGAGAAGTTCAAGACCGCCGGGACGTTCACCTACCACTGTCGGATCCATCCCTCGATGACCGGCACCGTGATCGTGACCGGCTGACGGAAGCGCCGCTCAACAACGTGCTCCTGCGGAGTAGCAAGTGGCCGCGGATCGGGATATGATCGGTCCGTGGCCATCCTTCCCCGCCGGATCGGTCTCGGCCTCGCCGCCCGCGGCGACCTCGACGACGTCGTCGAGTGGGCCCGCCGGGCTCGCGACGCCGGGCTCGAATCGCTCTGGATCCACGACAGCTACTTCGAACGCGACGCGGTGACCTTCGCCTCGGCCGTGGCCGGGGGACTCGGACGAGACCGGGACGGGACCGATTTCAGGGTCGCGCTCGGCGCGGTCAACCCCTACACGCGCCATCCCGTGGTCCTGGCGATGACGGGGTCGGCCCTCGACGAGCTCCTGCCCGGCCGCATCGTGATGGTCCTCGGTACAGGCCTGCCGCTGCGGCTCCAGCAGATGGGGATCGACTACGACGCCTCCACGGCGGTGGACCGCGTGTCCGAGGCGATGGATCAGATCCGGGCGCTGTGGGCGGGTGAGCGGCTGCCGTCGGCGCGAGCCGGCCTGCCGCCGATCCAGCCGATGTTCGCGCCGCCGCATCGGATCCCCATCGGGATCGCCGCTTACCGCCGTGAGTTCGTGGAGCTGGCGGGGAGGAAGGCCGACGCCTACCTTGCCCGGCCGGCCGAATCGATCCCGTCGCTGCGCGGGATCCTCGAACGCCTCGCGGCGTCGGCGACGGCGGCCGGCCGGGATCCCTCCTCGATCGAGACGGCCGGCTACCTGCTGACGCTCGTCGACCGGACGCGACGGGAGGCACTCAACCGGGCAAAGCGCGAGCCGTTCGTGATCTACATGATGTCGGTCCTCTCGGACGTGTCGCTCCGCCGGGCCGGGTTCGACCGCGAGCTGCGCGACCGGATCGCCGCCGCCTGGCGGGCCGAGGACTACACGACCGCCGGCAACGCGATCCCCGACGAGCTGCTCGACGCATTCATGCTGTGCGGGACGCGCGAGGACGTGGCCGAGCGGGCGATGCAGTTCCGCACCGAGACCGGGCTCGGCCTGCCACTCCTCCAGCCGGTCCTCCAGGAGGAGCGCCAGATCGACGAGCTGATTGCGGCAGCCGGCCTGTACGGCACCGCCTCGGTCGCGGAGCCCGCGCGGGAGGAGCTCGAGCCTGCCGGCGTCGCGGAGCGCCCGGCGGGCCCCGCGCTCACCGACGATCGCCGACTGACGCCTGGCCAGCGCCTCGTCCGCCGGGCCGGGGGCGTCTGGGAGATCCTGCGGCCGTTCGCCTACACGGCGTCGGTCGTACCCGTCCTCGCGGGCGGCGCGCTTGCGGCGGTCGACGGCCGGTTCGTCTGGCTGCCGTTTCTCGCCGCGCTCCTCGGCGCGGTCCTGCTCCATTCCGGCACGAACGTCGTGAACGAGATCTACGACGTCCGCAAGGGCATCGACTCGATCACCTCGCCGCGCGCTTCGCACGCGATCGTCAAGGGCCGGCTGACCGAGCGCCAGGCGTTCGTCGCCGCGGTGGTCGCGTTCGTCCTCGCGGTCGCGGTCGGCGTCTATCTCGTGGCCCTGCGCGGCCCGACGATCGTCGCGCTCGGGGTGCTCGGGCTCGCCGGCGGCTGGGGCTACACCGCTCCCCCGCTCGAGTACAAATACCGCGCCCTCGGCGTCCCGCTCGTGTTCCTGCTCATGGGCCCACTGATGGTCGCGGGGACCTACTTCGCGGTCACCGGCACGTGGGCGCTCCAGGCGTTCGTCCTCTCGGTTCCGGTCGGATTGCTCGTCGCGGCGATCCTCCACGGCAACGAATGGCGGGATATCTCCGAGGACACGCGGGCCGGAATCACGACCCTCAGTGCGAGGCTTGGCCGGCGCTGGGCGCACTGGTCCTACGTGGGCCTCGTGCTCGGCGCGTACATCACCCTGGGGCTCGCCGTCGCATTCCGGCTGCTGCCGCCGGCGACGCTCCTCGCGATCCTGTCCCTGCCGTTGCTCGCCCAGGTGGTCCGGTCGGCCGAGCTCGGTGCGACGGGGCAGGCCCGCGCGATCGCGATGATCGACCTCGAGACCGCGCGGCTCCACATGACGTTCGGGCTGCTGCTCGTGGCAGGAGTGCTGCTGAGCGGCGTGCTGCGTGGCTGACGGCGCGCGTCCGGCAGGCGCCGACGGCCCAGGGCCGGCGGCGCTCGGGATCGGGCTGATCGGCGCGGTTGTGGCGTTCACCGCGACCTTCCGTGGCCCCCGGCCGCGCTTCTGGCAGCGAATGACGATCGCCGGCGCCGGCCTCGGCTCGTGGGCGTTGCTCACGAGCCCACCCGCTCGCCGGGTCCGCCTCGGCCCACGCGAGCTCGCGCTCGGCGCCGCCTCGGCGTCACTGCTCTACGCGACGTTCCAGGTCGGCGACCGTTTCGCCCGCCGCTTCGTCCCGGGTGGGGATCGCCAGATCCGGGAGATCTACGCCCTCCGAACGCTCCGGCCCCACGAGGAGATCACCGCCCGCCTCGCCCTCGTGATCGGACCGGCCGAGGAGCTCTTCTGGCGGGGACTCGTCCAGTCGGCGCTCATGCGCCGCTACGGGCGGTGGCGGGGGGCCGCGATCGCGACCGGGGCGTACGGTGGTGTCCACCTCGTGACCGGCAACTTCACCCTGATCGGAGCGGCCTCCGTCGCCGGTGCGCACTGGTGCGCGCTCTACGCACTCGGCGTGCCACTCGGGGCGCTGGTTGCCAGCCACGTCGCCTGGGACGTCTGGATCTTCCTGCTCCAGCCGACCGGCGAGACGGAGCTGCTGCCGGCGCCCTGACGGGCAGGATGCAACCGTTCGACCGCCGCGCGGGTTTCGGTGACTGATGGACGATCGAGAGCTGACAGTCGCGCTCGCCACCAACCTCGACTCGGCGTTCGAGACGCTCGTTCGCTGTCACGTCGACCGTGTCTACGCCATCGCCCTCCGGCTTCTCGGAAGCGCCGAGGACGCGGAGGAGGTCGCGCAGGACACGTTCGTCCGGGCCTTCCGGGCCCTCGGCGGCTACGACGGAGAGCGGGTTCGGGCCCTCGAGCTGCGGCCGTGGCTCGCCGCGATCACGACGAATGCCGCACGGAACCGGCGGCGTCGAACGCTGGATCGACGACCTCCGGTCTCCCTCACCGCGGGCATGACGGGAAGGACGTCCGACGGGCTGCCCGAACGGGACACGATCAGGCACGCGGATACCGAGCGGCTGGCGCGCCTCGTGGCCGAGCTGCCCGAGCGCTACCGCATCGCGATCGTCCTGCGCTACGTCGACGACCTCTCGTATCCCCAGATGGCACAGGCGCTCGGCCGGCCCGAGGGCACGCTCAAGGCGCAGGTCCACCGCGGCCTGGCGCTCCTCCGGGCGGCCCATGATGCCGACGAGCGCGAGGAGCTGACGGCATGACTGCTGACCGCGTGACCACGACCGACGCCGTCCTCGAGACTGCTCTCCGGGACCTTCGAACACCTGCTCCGCCCGCCCTCGCCGACCGAACGCTCGTCGAGCTAGGCCTGGCCGATCAGTTCGCCACGCTCGACGCGCCGATCGGGCCGATCCAGGTCGCCTGGAACGGCCGCGGCGTCTCCCTCGTCGGCCGGGCGGACGAGGGCGGGTTCGAATCGCGGTTCGCGACCGAGATCGGGCGGCCGCTCCGCGAGGCCGAGGCCGTCCCGGAGCCGCTCGCGTCGGCGATCCGACGCCGGCTCGCCGGCGACCGCCGCGTCCGGATCCCGCTCGACCTGCGCGGCGCGACGGAGTTCCAGGTCGCAGTCTGGCTCAAGGCCCTCGACATTCCGCGCGGCGAGGTCCGACCCTACGGCTGGGTGGCGGCCGAGATCGGGCGTCCGAAGGCCGTCCGGGCGGTCGGCTCGGCGCTCGGCCGGAATCCCGTGCCGCTCGTCGTGCCGTGCCACCGCGTCGTTCGCGGCGACGGATCGATCGGCCAGTACTCGATGGGCGGGCCCGAGGTGAAACGGCTCGTGCTCTCGACCGAGGGCGTCGACGTCGACGGGCTCGTCAGCCTCGCCGGTCGCGGGATCCGCTTCGTCGGCTCCGACACGACCGGCATCGTGTGCCATCCGACCTGCCAGAACGCCCGCCGCGTCCAGGCCCGCCATCTCGTCCAGTTCCGGTCGCTGCCGCAGGCCGTGGCCGCCGGCTACCGGCCCTGCCGCGTCTGCCGGCCCGTCGCGTCCGCGGCCTGAAACCTGACGGCTTCTGGCGATCCCCCGCTGCTATCCTCCTTCGCTTGGACCACTCGACTAGGCCAACTGGTCGATCGATGACGCCATTCGCATGGGCGGCTCTCGTCGCGCTCTACCTCGTCTGGGGCTCGACGTACCTGGCGATCCGGGTCGCGGTCGAGACGCTGCCGCCGTTCCTCATGGCGGGCGTCCGGTTCGTCATCGCGGGCGCCGTCCTCGGTGTCGGCTGTCTCGCCCTCGACCGGTCGGCGATCCGCTGGCCCACGCGCCGGGAGCTGCTCGATATCGCGATCGTGGGCGCCTTCCTCCTCGTCGGCGGTAACGGTCTCGTGGCCTGGGGCGAGCAGACACTGCCGTCCGGGATCGCCGCGCTCCTCGTCGGGCTGACGCCGGTCTCGATGGTCCTCGTGGCCTGGCTCGCGTTCCGAGAACGGCAGTCGCGGATCGTCTGGCTCGGGGTCCTCGTCGGGTTCGTCGGGGTCGCCGTCCTCGCCGCGCCCGATCCGTCGGGCGGCTTCGACTCCGCCGGGCTGGCCGCGGTCGTCGCGGCCGAGCTCTCATGGGCCGTCGGCTCGGTCTATGCGAGCCGACATGAGAGCGCAGTCTCTCCCAGCCTCCTCGGGACCGCGATCGAGATGGGGATCGCCGGCGTCTTCCTGTTGCTGGTGGGCGTCGGCATCGGTGAAGTGGGCGCGGTCCGGACGCCGTCGTTCGACTCGGTCGCGGCGACGGCGTACCTCATCGTCGTCGGCAGCCTCGTCGGCTACACGGCCTACGCCTGGCTCATCCGGAACGCGCCGCTGCCGGTCGTGTCGACGTACGCCTACGTGAACCCCGTTGTCGCGGTGCTGCTCGGGGCGGCGCTCCTGAGCGAGCCGATCGGGCCGCGGACGCTCGTCGCGGGCGCGCTGATCGTGGTCGCCGTGGCCATGATCATCACGGCCCGTGGACGCGCGAAGCGCGAGACCGTGGAGACGGCCGAGCGGCGGGCGGGCGGACCGACGGCCGCGACAGAGCGGGCGGCATAGCAGGCGCGACGCCCCCAGAGCAGGCGGGACGCCCTCAGTAGCAGGCGCGCCCCCTCATCCTCTC
>DASXWX010000319.1:0-1954 GCA_036503395.1 Candidatus Limnocylindrales bacterium | reverse complement strand
CGTCCTCGTCTCGCCCAGCCCGACCCAGCTGTCCGTGGTCACCCGATCGCTCGTCGGCGTCCGGGCCCGCTACGTCCAGCCGTACGAGGACTTCGTCCTGGGCGGCGGCGTGTCGGTGCTCGACGCCGCGATCGACTCGATCGAGCGGGCGAGCGGCTCCGAGGCACTCGTCGTCCGGGTCCGTCCGTCGACCCCGGCCGGCGCCGAGCAGGCTGCCGAGCTCGCGATCGAGGCCGACATCGTGATCTCGGCGACCGGCTGGACGGCGCCGTTGCGCGACCTTCCGTCGCTCGGCGTCGCCACGTTCGGCCATTCGCGGCTGCCGGCCCAGACGCCGTGGTGGGAGAGCGCGACGGTGCCCGGGATCTACTTCGCCGGCACGATCACCCAGGGATCGCAGGGCCTCCGAAAGCACGGCATCCCCTCGAACTCCGGGGCCGTCCACGGTGCGCGCTACAACGCCCGCGTCCTCGCACGGGCGATCGCGCGTCGCCACTTCGGCGTTGCGCCGGATGCGCCGTCGCTTCGGCCCGACGCGGTCTCCCGGTTCCTCGCCGGCGAGATCTCCGAGGCGCCGGAGCTCTTCCACCAGCGGTCCTACCTCTGTCGCGTCGTGGAGCTCGATCCGGCGGGCGGCCCGCGCGACGCCGGGATCGTGCCGCTCGCGGCATTCCTCGACGAGGCCGGGCCCGACGCCGTCGCGGTGACGCTCGAGGCGGACGGCAGCGCCGCGATCTACCCCGTGGCCTACGTCCGACGCGGCGGTCGGACCATCGAGCACGACCTGGATCCGGATCCCCTCCTCGACTTCCGCGCGCCGTCGTATGCGTCGGCGCTCGCGGCGATCGTCCGCGATCTCGATCCCCGGCTCGGCTGATAGCCGATCCGAGCTAACTTCGAACAAGTAGCCGTTGACGGCTAACCAAGGTGCCGTTAGCCTGCCGCGGATGACGGAGAGCGACACCGCGATCGTCCTGATCGGCGACGTCGTCGGGTCGCGGCGGAACGTGACCGAGGCGGCCGACTGGCTGCGTTCCGTGGCCCGCGAGCTGGACCGCCGGTTCGCCGACGACCGCCTCGCGGCGTTCGCCTTCACGCAGGGCGACGAGCTGCAGGGCCTCCTTCGGCTTGGCGCGGACCCGTTCCTCGCCGTCCTCGCGACCGCGCTCCGTGACGAGGCCCGGTCGATCCGCTGGGCCATCTCGGTCGGCCCGATCGGCCCCGGACGCGGACCAGCCACCGAACGGAGCGGCCCGGCGTTCATCGCCGCTCGAGAACGACTGACGGCGGCGAGAGCGGCACGCGACGGTCTCGTCGTCGTGACCGGCCAGCCCTGGCTCGATGCGCTCTTCGACGACGTCGCGCCGCTGCTCTCGACACTCCTGTCGGACCTGACGCGACGCCAGCGGACGGTGGCCAGCCTGATCCTCGTCGAGGGTCTCCGCCAGGCCGATGCCGCTCAGCGCCTCGCGGTCAGCCGGGCCACGATCTCGGTCGTTGCCGGCCGTGGCCGGGTCCGCGAGATCGGCCGCCTGACACGTGCGCTGCGGCGGCTGCTCGCAGAGGCCGTGGGCGGCGACGCAGAGCCGTCGACATCGGTCGCGGCGGACGTGCCATCGGCGGACGTTCCGGCGTGAACGATGGCATCGCGGTCGTCGCCTGGCTGATCGTCGCCCACCTCGTCTCGGACTTCGTCCTCCAGACCGGCCGGATGGCGGTCGACAAGCAGGGCGACGGTGGTCGTGCGTGGCGCGCTCTTCGTGACCACATCGCGGGGGTCGCCCTCGCGCTCGTCCCGGTCGTGGTCGCCTTCGGCCTCCGCGGGCTGGCGCTCCTCGTCCTGGTCGCGCTGACGCACGGGCTCGTCGACCGGGCGAAGGTCCTGCTCAACCGGCGCGCGGAGGCGAGGGCGCTCGGTGCGGCGTTCGCGCGGTCCGGGACGCTCCAGGGCGCG
>DASXWX010000318.1:0-6373 GCA_036503395.1 Candidatus Limnocylindrales bacterium | reverse complement strand
CGGTCCACGGGGCTCGCGGGTACAGCGAGCAGCCCCGCTGGTCGCCGGACGGCCGGCGGCTGGCGTTCTGGACGAGCGACGGCGGCGAGGCGCTCGACCTGGTCGTCCTCGACGGACTCGACGGCACGCCCAGGATCGTGCAGCGCTCGACGCGCTACCCGAACGGGCCGTCGTGGTCACCGGACTCGAAGCGCCTCGTGACGAATGCGCTCGACCCGTCGGTGGCGGGGGCCGGCTTCGTGTACAGCCCGCGCATCCTGTCGATCATCGACGTCGAGACTGGCGCGGCGCAGCGCCTGCCGACGAACGGGCTCAACCCGGTCTTCGCGGCCTGGTCGCCGGCCGCCGACCTGATCGCGTTCTGGGGCGAGGGTTTCGACCCCGAGACCGGCATCTACGTGATGGCCGCCGACGGCACCGGACTGCGTCTCCTGGCCAATGAGCCGTGCGAGTACGGGTTCGACTGCTTTACCTGGATCGACTGGTCGCCGGCCGGCGACGCGGTCGTGTACTCGACCGGAGGAGCGAACAAGGACGTCTGGACCGTGAGCGTCGACGACGGAGGATCCAGGAGGGTCTCCAGCGGCAGCATCAACGCGACCAACCCTGCCTTCTCGCCGGATGGCAGCCTCATCGCCTGGTTCCAGAGCACCGAGCCATTCGGCTACGGCCCGCCGGGCGTCGGCTCGATCGTCGTGGCCGCTGCCGACGGCTCGAAGCGTCGTGCCCTCACCGGCGAGGCGAGGATCCCCCTGACGACCCCACGCTGGGCACCCGACGCCGGATCCGTGATCGTCCCGGTGCTCGGCCGGGACTCCGACACGCCCGATGAGCTCGGCATCTTTCCCGTCGAAGGCGGCGCGCCGCAATTGGTCTCGCTCCAGGGCTCGGTCTACAGCGAGCCGAGCTGGCAGCGCCAACCCTGACCAGACACCCCGGTTCGCGGGGGAATCGAAACGGCCGGCGCCTCTGGGGGAGGCGCCGGCCGTGTTCGTTGCCGCGACTACTTGATCAGCGCCTGGATCCAGGAGTTCGCGAAGAAGATCACGAAGCCGACCGAGACGACCCACATGAGCGGGTGGATCTGGTCGAGCTTGCCCCGGACGACCTTGAGCACCACCCAGGTGATGAACCCGGCGCCGATGCCGACGGTGATGTCGTAGGTCAGCGGCATGAGGATCATCGTCAGGAGGGCCGGAAGGCCGTCCTCGAGGTCGGCCACGGGGATGTCCCGGACCTGCATGAACATCAGGTAGCCGACGAGGACGAGCGCGGGCGCCGTGGCGACGCCCGGCACGAGCCCGGCGATCGGCGACAGGAAGATCGCGAGCAGGAACAGGACGCCGGTCACGACCGACGTGAACCCGGTCCGGCCGCCCTCCGCCACGCCCGCGGCGCTCTCGATGTAGGTCGTGTTCGACGAGACGCCGCCGAGGCCACCGATGGCGGCGGCCAGCGAGTCGACGAGAAGCACCTTGCCGACGCCCGGCACGGACCCATCCTCGCGAGCGAGACCGGCTTCGGCGGCGACGCCGGTGACCGTGCCCATCGTGTCGAAGAAGTCGGTCAGCATGATCGCGAAGACCGTCAGGACCGCGGCGATCACGCCGAGCTTGGTGAAGACCTGGAAGGGATCCTGGACGCCGAGGCCGAGGGTCGAGAAGTCCGGGGCGACCGTGAACGACGACGGGACCGCCTGGACCCCCGCGGCGAGGGCGATGAGCGTCGTGCCCAGGATGCTGATGATCAGGGCCGCCCGAATCCGGCGGGCGTACAGGATGAAGGTGAGGGCGAGGCCGATGAGGAACACGGCCTGGGCCGGTTCGACGATCGGCCGGAGCGTGACCGCCGGGATGCTGCCGTAGGTCGACTCCTGCCCGGCGATGATCCCGCCGTTCGCGAAGCCGATGAACAGGATGAACAGGCCGATGCCGACGCCGATCGCCCGCTTGAGCGCGAGCGGGACGGCGTTCATGACGGCCTCCCGGAAGCCGGCCAGGACGAGGATCGTGACGACGATGCCCTCGAGCACGATCACGCCCATGGCGCCCTTGGCGTCGAGGCCCTGGGCAGTGAGACTGAACGCGACGAGCGCGTTGATGCCGAGGCCCGCGGCGAGGGCGAACGGGTAGCGTCCGTAGACGCCCATCGCGATCGTCATGATCCCGGCGATGAGCGCGGTCCCCGCCGAGACCGCGGCGGGGTTCAGCCCCAGGGGCTTCGCGATGATCCCGGCGTTCACGAAGATGATGTAGGCCATGACCATGAACGTGGTCAGGCCGGCCCGGATCTCGGTCGTGAAGTTCGTGCCGCGCTCCGCGAACTCGAAGTACTCCGCGATCGCGTTGGCTCCGCCGGGTGCTGGCCGTCGTTCGGCGTCAGACACTGCTGTCACGTGCTCCCTCCTCCACAGGTGGTCCCTCTCGTCGTGTCCGAGGCTCGTCCCGGGTCGGCCCTCCTACTCCTCGTCGCGGCCGTCGCGGCCGTCGAGCCCGAGCAGCTCCATCTGGACGAAGCCGCTCGTGTCGAACTCGAGCTGACGGGGCTCCATCGGCGAGCTCTCGGGCGTCCCCACTGGGGCGAATTCGAGGACGACGCGCTCGTCGCCCTGGACGAGCGTGTAGACCAGCAGCTGGTCCGGACGCGTCTCGAACTCGAGGTGCTCGAAGCTGTCGACGTTGACGGAGATCGACAGGGGGGTGAAGTAGGTCGACGTCTCGGGCTCGTCGGCGACAACCCGCTCGACCCAACCCGTGCCGTGGTCGGTCAGGTCGCGACCTCGGAAGTAGCGGTAGGAGACGGTCTGCTTGAGGAGTGGCCGGAGGAGGTGGTGCATGTCCGTCCGGGTCGAGACGATTCCCCGGTTGACGAAGAACTTCGCGGGCGGCACGGACGACACGCGATCGCGCTCCTCGGCGGCGGCTGGATCGGACGGTCGGTGAGCGACGCGGCTCGGGCTCGCCGGCGGGCTCCCGGCGCCCGCGCGACGGCGGGATCGTACCGCACCCCCGGTGGCGGGAACAGCCTGAATCCGCCGTCAAGGCGCCAGCCCACACGGGCGCGCCCGTTTCTTCCTCCGTCATACCAGCCCCGTGAGTGCAGCGTGCCTCGAAGGCGCTTCCTGCTTCTCGGCTACCAACCTCTGTGGTGGTAACCGCCCGCGAAGGCGCACGCCGGCCGATTCGCCACCGCGCGACGCGCGTACCACTACTCCGGCTGGTATTCACGAGGAAGCGCGCGGCCAGGGAAGCGTGTGGCCGCACAAAGGGCTCCGCGTATGATCCGGCGACGATGCGCCTCCTGATCGACGCCGGGAACTCGACGGTCGCCGTCGCGCTCGCGGACGGCCCCGCGCTCGTGTCGACGGCGCGCCGACCGATCGCCGATGCGGCCGACCCGGACCGCCTGTCCGCTGCCCTCTCGACCACGCTCGGCGGCGAAGCGCTCGACCCGTCGGCCCTCGACGCGATCGTCTTCGCCTCCGTCGTTCCCACCGCCACCTCCGCCACCGCGGCGCTCGCGGCGCGTTTCCGCCTGGACCTGGTCGTCGCCGGCCCGGCCACGATCCCGATCGAGGTCCGCGTCGCTCGACCGGCCGAGGTCGGGCCGGACCGGCTCGTCAACGCCTTCGCCGCGGCGCGCCTCCACGGCGTGCCCGCCGTCGTCGTCGACGTCGGCAGCGCGACCACGTGGGAATGCGTGGACGCGGAGGGAGCATTCGTCGGGGGCGCGAGCGCGCCCGGCCTTCGCCTCGGCCTCGACGCGCTCGCCGAGCGGACTGCGCTCCTCCCCAGGGTGTCGCTCGACCTGCCCGATCATGCGATCGGCACCGACACCGTCGGCGCCATCCGGTCCGGCACGGTCCTCGGCCACGCCGAGCTGGTCGCCGGGCTGACGCGGCGGATCGTGGCCGAGCTCGCCGCACGCTCGGGCGTTCGACCGGCGGAGGTCCGGACCGTCCTTACCGGCGGCCTCTCCGCCACGCCGTGGGCGGAGACGGTGCCCGGCTTCGGTGTCCGGGATCCGGACCTCACCCTTCGGGGGCTGGCCCTCCTGCCCGCGCCAGTCGTGGCCGCCACGCCGACCCGCGCCCGATGACCCGCCGGCTCGAGGGACGCCTCGTCGCGCTCGGTGTCACCGGCTCGATCGCGGCGTACAAGGCGCCCGAGATCGTCCGGCGGCTCCAGGACGAGGGGGCAGAGGTCGTGGCGCTCGTCACGCCGTCCGCGACCCGCTTCGTCGCCCCGCTCGCGCTCGAGGCGCTCACCCACCACCCGGTCGACGCCGACGTCACCGGCCTCCTCCCCGATCGGCGGATCGGCCACATCGTCGTGGCCGACAGCGCAGACGCGATCCTCGTCGCGCCGGCGACCGCGCATTGGCTGGCGGCAATGGCGAGCGGCCTCGCCGGCGACGCCGTCACGGCCGCCTGCCTGGCGACGAGCGCGCCCGTCGTCGTCGCCCCGGCGATGGACGGTGAGATGTACGCGCACCCTGCAACGAGGGCGAACGTCGAGCGGCTGACGGCATTCGGCTACACCGTCGTCGAGCCGGACGCCGGACCGCTCGCCTCGGGCCAGACCGGCGTCGGGCGCCTGCCCGAGCCATCGGTCCTGGTCGACGCGGTCGTTCGCGCGATCGGCGACCGACGAGTTCGCCAGCCGGACCCCGCCCTCCGGCCCCCACCGGCGGAGCGCCCACGCGAGGCGGACCTCACCGGGCGTCACGTCGTCGTCACCGCCGGCGGCACCGTCGAGCCGATCGATCCCGTCCGCGTCATCACGAATCGCTCGTCGGGTCGAATGGGCGTCGCCCTCGCGGAGGCGGCCCTCGACCGAGGCGCCCGCGTGACGCTCATCGCGGCGAACGTCGCGGTCCCGCTTCCCGGGCGGGCCGAGCTCGTTCGTGTCGAGACGACCGGCGACCTGCGCGCGGCCCTCCTGGGCGCGGTCGGCGGCGAGGCCGGGCGGCCGGGCTTCGACACCCTCGTGATGGCCGCCGCCGTGTCCGACTTCCGCCCCGCGCGACCC
Source organism: Candidatus Limnocylindrales bacterium (assembly GCA_036503395.1). Classification (GTDB taxonomy): domain Bacteria; phylum Chloroflexota; class Limnocylindria; order Limnocylindrales; family CSP1-4; genus DASSHA01. Next base: position 1,343 of record DASXWX010000318.1, on the reverse strand, counting down.
GCCGAGTCGAAGATCGCGCGCGGCGAGGCCGTCTCGCTCGAGCTCGAGCCCACCCCCGATCTCCTGGCCGAGGTCGCCCGGATCGCCCGCGGCGAGGACGCCTCGGGTTCGACGACGCGGCGGCCGCTCGAGCCGCGGCCCGTCCTCGTCGGGTTCGCGGCCGAGACCGGGTCGCTCGCGCGGGCGCCCGAGAAGCTCCGGCGCAAGCGGCTCGACCTGCTGGTCGCGAACGACGTCGCCGAGGCCGGCTCAGGCTTCGGAACCGAGACGAACCGGGTGACGATCCTCGCCGCCGACGGATCCACCGACGAGCTGCCACTGATGTCCAAGCGCGACGTCGCGGACCGGGTCCTCGATCGCGTCGTGGCGCTGTTGGACGCCCGTGACGCCGGGGGGCAGACTGAGCCGGTGACCCCGGAGGTGGCGCGATGAGCTCGGTGAACCGGTCGACGAAGCGGGTTACCGTCGCCGACATCGCCCGGATGCACGCCGATGGCGAGCGGATCCCGATGCTCACGGCGTACGACTATCCGACCGCTCGTCTCCTCGACGAGGCCGGCATCCCGATGCTCCTGGTCGGCGACTCGGTTCGCAACATGCTCGGCTACGACTCCGAGATCCGCGTGACGATGGCCGACATGCTTCATCACGTCGCGGCCGTGGCCCGGGGCGCGCAGCACGCGCTGATCGTCGGCGACATGCCGTTCCTCTCCTACGCCACGAACGACGAGGCGCTCGAGAACGCCGGCCGGATGCTCCAGGAGGGCGGCGCACAGGCCGTCAAGCTCGAGGGCGGCGTCCGCAGCGCCCGCGTCACCGAGTCGATCGTTCGCGCCGGCATCCCGGTGATGGGCCACATCGGGCTGACGCCGCAGGCGATCAACGCGATCGGCGGTTTCCGGGTCCAGGGCAAGACCAGGGACAAGGCCCGATCGCTCCTCGCCGACGCCCTCGCGATCCAGGAGGCCGGGGCGTTCGCCATCGTCCTCGAGCTCGTCCCCGAGCAGCTGGCCGCCGAGATCACCTCCCGGCTTCGGATCCCGACGATCGGCATCGGCGCCGGCGCGGGCTGCAGCGGCCAGGTCCAGGTCCTGCCGGACCTCCTCGGGATGTCCGACTGGCGGCCGAAGCACGCGAAGGCCTACGCCGACCTGCGGGGCACGATTCTCGACGCGGCGCGGGCGTACGCGGCCGAGGTCGTCGCGGGCACGTTTCCGACCGCCGAACAGACCGTCCGGATGGATCAGTCGGTCCTCGACGAGGTCCTCGGACGGGCGTCGGACGATCGACCCGCGACCTCGACCGAGCCGGTCTCGATCCCGCTCGACCGCGACCTCTGAGGA
>DASXWX010000317.1:0-3702 GCA_036503395.1 Candidatus Limnocylindrales bacterium | reverse complement strand
ATGTACGACCCGGCCTCGCGTCCGACCGGCGTGTCGGCGGCGACGGCCGCCCGCAACAGGTCGCCCGAGGCGAGATGCGGGATGCCGAGGCGCTTCGAGATGACCTGGGCCTGGGTGCCCTTGCCCGCACCGGGCGGGCCCAGCAGCACGAGCACCATCACGCCGTCACCGACTGGGATCCTCCGCCCGATGGCCTCCGCCGAGCGGCCTCGGCCGTCGGAGAGTCCGGGTCACCGGATGAATCCCTCGTAGTTCCGCATCAGGAGCTGGGCTTCGATCTGCTTGAGGGTCTCGACGACGACCGAGACGACGATGAGGATGCCGGTGCCGCCGAGGGCGAGGTTCTGGGGCAGGTTCGGCAGCACGGCCGTGGCGACGTAGGGCGCGACGGCCACGGCTCCGAGGAAGAACGCGCCCGCGATCGTGATCCGGAAGACGACCTTTGCCAGGTAGTCCTCGGTCGGCTTGCCGGGCCGGATGCCCGGGATGTAGCCGCCGTTCTTCTGGAGCTGGAGCGCGGTCTCGTCGGGCTTGAACGTGAACGCGGTGTAGAAGTAGGTGAAGCCGACCGTCAGCAGGAAATAGAGCAGGCCGTAGACGAAGGTATTGGCGAAGAACTGCTCGATCGCGAGCGACACGTCGGCGACGACCTTGACCTGGGAGGTCGTGAAGTAGGTCGCGATCTGACGCGGGAAGAGCAGGATGCTGACCGCGAAGATGATCGGGATGACCCCGGCCTGATTGACCCGGAGCGGGAGGAACGTCTGACCGCCCTGGTACATCCGCCGGCCGCGGACGCGGCTCGCGTACTGGATCGGGATCCGCCGCTGACCCTCCTGGATGAAGATGATCACGGCGATCGCCAGCAGGCCGAGGATGCCGAAGATCACGAGCGTCGGCACGTCCGGACTCTCGAGGAAGGTCTGCACCGCGGCCGGCGTGCGGCCGATGATCCCGGCGAAGATGATGAAGCTGATCCCGTTGCCGATCCCCTTCTCGGTGATCAGCTCGCCGAGCCACATGAGCAGGATCGAGCCGGCGGTGAGCGTGACGATCTGGGTCAGGGTCTCGAACCGCGACAGCTCGAACGGCGTCGTCAGGATCCCGGCCTGGGCGTTGAGCAGGGCCAGCACGCCGTACGCCTGAAGGAGCGCCATCGGCACGCCGAGGTAGCGCGTGTACTGGTTGATCTTCTGCCGCCCGTACTCGCCCTCGCGCTGGAGCAGCTGGAGCGACGGGATGACACCCGTCATGAGCTGCATGATGATCGAGGCGTTGATGTACGGGTTCATGCCGAGGGCGACGACGGAGAACGTCGCCAGGCCGCCTCCCGAGAAGAGGTCGAGCAGGCCGAACAGGGCGTTGTTCGCGGCGAGCGACTGGAGCGCCTGGCGGTCGACTCCCGGGATCGGGACGTGGGCGAGCAGCCGGAAGATCACCAGGATCGCGGCCACGAAGAGGATCCGGCGCCGGATGTCCGGCGCGCGGAGCGCGTTCAGGAGCGATTCGAACACGGGCTAGGCGCCGGTCTCGGCCGATTCCTCGGCGGGGCCCTCGGCGACCTCCTCGGTTGCGCCCTGGGCGGGCGCCGTCTCGACGGCTGGCTCGGGCTCGGCAGCCGTCGGCGCGACCGCGGGGACGGGGGCGGCGGAGGTCGGCACCTCCAGCAGCTGGGCCGTGCCGCCCGCCGCCTCGATCTTCTCGCGGGCGCTCTTCGTGAAGGCGTCGGCGACGACGAACAGGGCCCGGTCGACATCGCCCTCGCCGAGGACCTTGAGCGGCCGGGCGAGGGTTCGGACGAGACCCGCCGCGCGCAGGACGTCCTGGTTGACCGTGATCGGCGCCGCCTTCTTCGAACGGCTACCGGTGGTCTCGGCCGGGATCCGCCCGGCGGCAACCAGCTCGGCGATGCGGCCGACGTTCACGACCTCGTACTCGACCTTGCCCCGGTTCCGGAATCCACGCAGCTTCGGGATCCGCTGGTGGAGCGGCGTCTGGCCACCCTCGAACCAGGGTGGGATCGTGCCGCCGGCACGTGCCTTCTGGCCCTTCGTGCCGCGGCCCGCGGTCTTGCCCTTGCCGGCGGCGATGCCGCGACCGACACGGGTCCGTTCGACCCGGCTTCCGGCCGCCGGCCGGAGGTCGTGCAGCTTCATGATGTCTCCTCGGCGCTCGCCGCGGCCGTCGACCGGCGCGCGCGCGTCGTCGTCGTGTCGTCGGCGGCCGGAACCTCCTCGACCTCGACCAGGAAGCGGACCTGGCGAACCATGCCCCGCGTCGCATCGTTGTCGGGAACGACGACCGTGTCCCCGATCCGGTGGAGACCGAGGGCCCGGATCGTCGCCCGGTTGCGGCCGATGTGGCTGATGGTGCTCTTGACCTGGGTCACGCGAAGGCTACCGGCCATCGGTCGTCACCTCCGGGGCGGGCTGGCCCGGGACGAAGGCGCGGACGGGGACGCCGCGCCGTGCCGAGACGTCCTCCGCGGAGCGGAGCTCGCGGAGCGCCTCGAGTGTCGCCCGGACGACGTTGACGGGGTTCGTCGAGCCCTGGACCTTCGTCAGCACGTCGTGGATGCCGGCCGCCTCAACGACGGCCCGGACGGAGCCGCCCGCGATCACGCCCGTGCCCTGCGAAGCGGGCTTGAGCATCACGCGTGCGGCCGCGTACTGGGTGTGGACCTCGTGCGGGATCGTGGTGCCGACCATCGGGATCCGGATGACGTGCTTCTTGGCGTCCTCGACGCCCTTCCGGATCGCCTCGGGCACCTCGCCGGCCTTGCCGAGGCCCGCGCCGACGTGGCCCTGGCCGTCGCCGACGACGACGACCGCGCTGAAGCTGAAGCGGCGGCCGCCCTTGACGACCTTCGCCACGCGGTTGATCTGAACGACGCGCTCCTCGAGCGTCAGCTTGTTCGGGTCGATCCTGGCCATGGGCTCCCTCGCGATCAGAAGTCGAGGCCGGCTTCGCGCGCGGCCTCGGCGAGCGAGCGGACCCGCCCGTGATACCTGTAGCCGGCCCGGTCGAATACGACCCGGGCGATGCCGGCGTCCTTTGCCCGCTCGGCGATCAGGCGCCCGACGGCCGTCGCGCTGTCGCGCTTCGTGCCATCGGCGCCCCGGAGCCCGGACTCGAGGCTTGACGCCGCCGCGACCGTGCGGCCCGTCGAGTCGTCGATGACCTGGGCGTAGATGTGGTTGAGGCTTCGGAAGATGGCGAGGCGCGGGCGCTCGATCGTCCCGGCGAACCGGAGACGGATGCGCTCGTGGCGCTTGCGCCGAGCGGCGCCGCGGGTTACTGCTGCTGGCATCTGCTGCTCACCGACCTACTTCTTGCCACCGATCTTGCCGGCCTTGCCGGCCTTGCGGCGGATCTGCTCGCCCGCGTAGCGAACGCCCTTGCCCTTGTACGGCTCGGGCTTGCGCGTGGCCCGGACGCGGGCCGCGACCTGGCCGACGAGCTCCTTGTCGATGCCGACCACGGCGAGCCGGGTGGGGTTCTCGACCTCGAACGAGATGCCCGCGGGCGGCGCGATCTCGACCGGGTGGCTGTAGCCGAGGTTGAGCTGGAGCCGATCGCCGACCTTCTGGGCCCGGTAGCCGACGCCCGTGATCTCGAGGCCCTTGCGGAAGCCGTTCGTGACGCCCTCGACCATGTTGGCGACGAGCGTTCGGGTCAGCCCGTGGAGCTGCTTGTGGACCT
>DASXWX010000316.1:0-5618 GCA_036503395.1 Candidatus Limnocylindrales bacterium | reverse complement strand
CGACCTCCTCCCTGCCGTCGGCGCCGCGGCCGACGCGATCATCGCCGCCTTCGAGGCCGGAGGCCGCCTCTACTCCCTTGGCAACGGCGGATCGGCGGCGGATGCCCAGCACCTCGCGGCGGAGCTCGCGGGTCGGTTCCGACGCGAGCGGGATCCGCTGCCGGCGGTCGCGCTGACAACGGACCCGTCGGTCATGACCGCGATCGGCAACGACTATTCGTTCGACGACGCCTTCGGACGGCAGGTCCGGGCCCACGTCCGCCGGGGCGACATCGTCGTCGCCTTCACGACGTCGGGGGAGTCCGAGAACGTGGTCCGGGCGCTCGACGAGGCGCGCCGGCTCGGGGCATCCACGATCCTCTTCGCCGGCCGCGACGGTGGCCGGGCACGGCGGCTCGTCGACCACGCCGTCATCGTCCCCGGCGAGGACACGGCCCGGATCCAGGAGGTCCACCTCCTGTTCCTCCATCTGCTGAGCGAGCGAATCGACGCGTGGGCCGCGGAGGGCGAGCGCTCGGGCTGATCGCGCGGCGGAGTCGCCTGGGTCAGCCGCTGAGGGCCGCCACGAGTGCGGCGAACCTCCGCCGCCGCTCGAGCTCGGCGGCTCGTGCGTCGGCCTCCGTGACCAGCTCGAAGCGGACGCTGTCGCCCGGTCCGAGCTGGCCGACTGCGCCCCTGTCCGCGCTGGCGACGACCGCGATCACCGGATAGCCGCCGACCGTCGGCGCATCGACGAGCAGGACGATCGGCTCGCCGCGCGGGGGCAGCTGGACCGCGCCCGACGAGACCGGGAACGAGGCCAGCCGCTCGGCTGAGGCGCTGATCGGGTCGCCGCTGAGGCGGATCCCCGCGCGCGATCCGACCGGAGAGACCTCCCACGCGCACCCGATGAGCGCGTCCAGCAGCGCCGCCTCGTGCGGCCCGGGCGTCACCCGCAGGCTGGCGGGCTCCCCGCCATCCGACCGCACTTGCCCGTGCCACTCTCGCGGCGCCGGCGGGGTGACTCCCGGTGCGACGGGTACGCGGGCCGCGATCACGTCCCCGGCGCGAAGGGGGCGCCCATCGAGGCCACCGAACGCGCCCGGGAGGCAGGTCGATGCCGAGCCGAGCACGATCGGGACGTCGATCCCACCGGCGACCGCGAGGTAGCCGCGGATGCCGGCGCCGGCCGCGGTCACGTCGAAGCTGAGCCGCTCGCCCGTCCGAGCGTGATACGCCCGGCCGGGCACGAGCGGTCGGCCGTCGAGCGTCGCGCCGAGGTCCGCGCCACCGAGGCCGATCAGGCAGTCCGCGCGGACGATGAGGTCGGGCCCGCCGAGCGTCATCTCGAGCGCCGCCGTGTCTGCGTCGTTGCCGACGAGGAGGTTCGCGACCGCCAGCCCCAGCGGATCGGCGGCACCGCCGCGCGGAACGCCGAGCGCGGCGGCGTCCGGCCGGCCGATCCCGTCCTGCACCGTCGTGAGGGGCCCGGGCGAGAGCACCTCCAGCATGGGTCAGCGAACCGGAACGAACCGGACCCGGTCGCCGGCGGCCAGCAGGGCCGGTGGATCCCGATGCGGGTCCCACAGCCGGGTGTCCGTGCGCCCGATGAGGTGCCAGCCGCCGGGCGTCTCGACAGGGTAGATGGCCGTCTGGCGCTCCGCGATCGCGACGCTCCCGGCCGGCACTCGCGCTCGCGGGGACGCGCGTCGCGGCACGGCCAGGGCCTCGGGCAGGACCCCGAGGTAGGCGAAGCCCGGCGCAAAGCCGAGGAAGTAGACCTCGTACTCGGTCGTTGCATGCATATCAATGACTCGCTCCGGCGAAAGCCCCGTCGCAGCCGCGACCGCCTCGAGGTCCTCGCCGTCGGCGCCGCCATAGCGGGTCGGGACTTCGACGACCCGGGCCCGCCTTTTCCGTTCCGGCGTGTCCGCGATGCCCGGATCGATCACGGCGGCCACGGCTTCCATGACGTCGGCGCTCGAGACCGCAGCAGGGTCGAACGGGACGCGGATCGCCGCGTAGCCGATCACGGGAGCGTCGATCGGAAGCCCGCGGTCGCGCGCGTCGCCGAGCGCCGCCGAGAGCGCCCGCGTCGCCTGTCCGAGCCCAGGATCAACCTCGTTACCGAGCGTGACGAGGACCGCGTCGTCGCCGAAGGCCACGACCGACGGGCGGCCGCCGGTCACCGGGCCCGAACGGCAATGCCGGCGCCGTCGAGGGCGGCTCTGACGCCCGAGGCGCGGGCCGCGGCAGCGGGGGAGTCCCCGTGGAGGCAGAGCGTGTCGGCGTGCAGCTCCAGCCAGCCGTCGTCGACGGTTCTGACCCGACCATCACGAGCGATCGAGACGGCCTGCGCCGCCGTCTCGGCCGGCCCGGGGAGGATCGCTCCGGGCCGATCGCGCGGGACGAGCGAGCCATCGGGCAGGTAGCCGCGGTCGGCGAACGCCTCCTCGGCGACGGCGAGGCCCTGCTCGCGGGCCACCGCGATCATCGTCGAGCCCGCCTGGCCCACGAACACGAGATCGCGCGAGAACCGGCGGACGGCCCGAGCGACGGGCCGGGCGACGGACTCCTCCCGAGCGGCGCGGTTGTAGAGCGCGCCATGCGCCTTGACGTGACGCAGCTCCGTCCCGAGGGCGCGCGCGACCCCGGCGATGGCGGCGACCTGATAGAGGACCGCGGCCTCGAGCTCGTCCGAGGCCATGGCGAGCGCCCTCCGGCCGAACCCCTCGAGATCCGGGTACCCGGGATGGGCGCCGACGGCTGCCCCGCATTCGATGGCCAGCCGGATCGTGCGTTCGATCACGAGTGGATCGCCGGCGTGGAAGCCGCACGCAACGTTGACCGAGGTGACGAGCGGGATGAGCGCCTCGTCCTCGCCGATCCGGTATGCCCCGAACGATTCGCCGACGTCGGCGTTCAGGTCGATCGAGGGCCGCCCGTCGGTCATTCGCCTAGCGCCGTTCCTCGCGGCGCTCCTCCTCGACGCGCTCCTCGACCTGGCGAGTCGCCCCCTTCGCCTCCGGCGAGACGGCTGCCGGCACCCGCTCGGGCTCGATGTCCCATCGCCACGTCTTGAGCCGCCGCAGGAGCCGGCGGCCGGTCAGGTCGAGGTGGATCGGCGTGACCGCGATCCGGCGGTTGACGACGGCATGGAAGTCCGTTCCCGGCACGGCGAGGCCGGACGGCGGCGGGCCGCCGATCCAGTAGTAGGGGATGCCGCGGGGGTCGACGCGTCGGACGAGCTCGTCCTGGTAGATCCGACGGCCGAGCCGGGTCACCTCGATACCGCCGAACTCCTCGAGCGACACGGCCGGTACGTTGACGTTTACCAGCTCGCCGCGCGACAGGCCCTGCTCGAGGATGTTCCGCGCCACCACCTCCGCCGCCGACGCCGCGAGCGAGAAATCGGGGTGCTCGTAGTACTCCTGCGAGATCGCGAAGGCCGGGCAGCCGTTGATCACGGCCTCCATCGCCGCCGAGACCGTGCCCGAGTAGGTGATGTCGTCGCCGAGGTTCGCCCCGTAGTTGATGCCCGACGCGACCAGGTCGAAGCCGTGCCCGAAGTAGCCGAGGAAGGCAAGGCTGACGGCGTCCGTCGGCGAGCCATCGACGCTGAACGCGCCCGAGCCGTCGTCGAGGATCCGCTCCCGGACGCGAAGGGGCCGCATGAGCGTCTTCTGGTGACCGACCGCGCTCTGGTTCGTCTCCGGCGCGACGACCGTGATCTCGCCGATCCCCTCGAGGGCCTGCTTGAGGGCGAGGAGCCCCCGCGACTCCACGCCGTCGTCGTTCGTCACGAGGATCCGCGGTCGCGTCTCCCACTCGTCGAGCGGCCGCGCGGCGTGCCTGAGCCCGCGCGGCGAACCGCTCGCACCGCCCCGGGCACCCTTCCGGTCCGCCCGCCCTCCGCGCACGCCTGCGAGCGGCTCGCCGCGCTCCTTGTCGAGGTCGCGCCGCTCGGTCCGGGCTCGCTCGCGGGTCATGTCGGGAACGCCGGACCGGTCCTGGCGGTCCCGGCCGTTCTTCTGATCGTCGGTCATGCGTCGCTCGGTCGCTGGTCGGCAGGGAGCGGGTGGGCCTGCGCCCGTGGTTCGGCGCTCGCGGCCCCAGTCGCGTCGACCTCGCCCGCATCCGCGTCGACCGCGGGCGTGGGCTCACGCGGGATCCGCACGGGCCGACCTTCGCGCGCCGACAGTCGCCGAGCGGCGCGTACCGCGATCGGCCCGGGCTCGTGGCTCCGCCCGAGGTAGTGGAAGAAGAAGGCGGAGAGGACCGCCGCGATCGGAATACCGAAGATGGCGCCGGTGATGCCGGCGACACGGGCGCCGATCAGGACGGACCCGAGGACCACGATCGGATGGATGCCGACGGCCTGTTCCATCACCCGCGGCTGGAGGACGTTCATCACGAAGACCCAGCCGATCGCCATGATCACCAGCACGACCGGGATCGACGTTGGCTGAACGACGATCGCGACGAGCACCGGCGGCGCCCAGGAGACGAACGGACCGAAGAACGGGATCGCCTGGAGAATCCCCGAGGCGACTGCGGTGACCGCCGCGTAGTCCAAACCGCCGGCGGCGTTCGCGACGAGGGCGACCCCGAAGTAGACGACGCCCATGATCGCCTGGCCGCGAAGGAAGCCTCCGAACGAGTCCGCGACGCTCCGTTCGAGGAGCGTGGCCTCGCCCTGTCGCGCGGGCGGGACGATCCGGAAGAGGAACGAGAGGATCCGGTCGCTGTCGGCGACCATGTACAGCGACAGCACGATCACGAGGAGCAGGTTGCCGAGGGCGCCGAGGCTGGCGCCCGCAAGCTGCTGGAGCGGGCCGATCAGCTGGTTGCCGTAGATGCTCAGGTTGGCCCGAAAGACGGCCGCCTGCTCGACGAGGTTGATCTGCGACAGGCCGACGTCGTCGAGGCGCTGCTGCCACGGCGCGAGCATCGCCTGGAGGTGGGCGTCGTCGAGGGTGCCGTTCCGGATCGTCTCGAGCAGCCCGGTCATCGATGACGCCAGCGCGTTCGCGATGAGGATCACCGCCAGGACGATCGCCGCGATCAGCAGCGCATAGACGATGACGACGGCCACCACGCGCGGCAGGCGCGGAAGTGCCCGGTCGAACAGGTCGACGATGGGGCTCAGGATGAAGGCGAGGAGCCAGGCGAGAAAGAAGACGAGGAGGATGTCACCGAAGAACGAGACGAAGGTGCTCGCCTCCTGGATCACGACGAAGGCGAGGGCGATCGTCCCGAGCACGAGCGCCGCGTCCAGCCAGCGGCGTTGACGGTCGGTCAGGACGTCCATCGACGCGGTCGAGCCTCCTTCGCCCGTGAAGTGGGGCACATGGTAGGCGGTCGCGGTGGCGGCGGGGAGTGACGGGCACCCGGCCGCGCACCGTGGCTCGTTCCTGCATGGCCGGCAACCAGAGGACCAGGGAACGCGACAACGCCTCGGGGCGACCTCGCCCGCGGACGCATCGCCGTGGTGCGCTTCAGGCGGTCAGCGCAGCCCCATCTTCTGATGCACCTCGTCGATGGTTGCGCGGGCGATCGGAGCGACGCGGTCGGCCCCTGCCTCGAGGATCCCCTCGACCTCGGCGGGGTGCGCCATCAGCGCCTCGTAGCGCTCGCGG
>DASXWX010000315.1:0-7438 GCA_036503395.1 Candidatus Limnocylindrales bacterium | reverse complement strand
TGCCCTCCCAGCCCGCCAGGACGGTCCGTCCGCTCCACTCTACCGAATGGGCCCCTCACCGCCCGCCCCAACGGTGTGCGCCGCGCCGCGATTTGTGTGCATGATAGCCCGAAGTGCGTACAATTTCACGCTCAACCGCTGAGGGATCGAGCGTGGCCCGTGTGACGATCGACGAGGAACTGTGCGTGGGAACGGGTGACTGCGCGCGCATCGCCCCGACCGCGTTCGTGGTCGACGAGGACCGCAACGTGTCCATGCCGCTGCCGGGTGCCGCGGAGACCGATGTCGAGCTGCTCGTCCGGGCCGCGCGGAACTGCCCGACCCAGGCGATCCGCGTCGTCGGGGACGACGGCACCGTCCTCCACGAGTCGGCCTAGGCACGCCGATGGCCGAAGGCGACGTCCTCCTCCTCGACCGGCCCGTGACGACGATCACGATCGACGGCTACGACGCGATCCGCGAGGCCCTCTTCAACAAGGACCTGTCGCGCTCGTTCGACAAGCGGACCTACGCGGATGGCAATGTCCGCGACGGCGTCGTGAGCATCGTCCACGGGGCGACGCATCGCGCGCGACGTCGGGTCGAGAACACCGAGTTCCGAGCCGATCGCCTCCGCCTGTACGAGCGCGAGCTGTTCCCGAAGGTCCTCGAGACGATGCTCGACCGGCTCACCGCCGACCGCGCCGTCAACCTGTTCGAGCTCGGGGAATTGCTGAGCGTCGTCCTCGCTGCGCGCCGGGCCGGCCTCGACCACGATCCGGACGACCTCGACCAGCTCCGGCGCCTCGTCCACTTCGTCGACGCGTTCAGCCAGGCGAGCGCGATCCTCGACGCCCGCGACCCGGACGCGGTCCGGGCGATGGCGCGCCAGGCCTGGGCCGACTTCGAGGCCGAGTTCGTGCGCCCGTCCTGGGAGCGCCGGCGCGTGCCGGTCGAGCGCTACCGGCACGGCGAGATCGGTGCCGAGGAGCTGCCGCACGACATCCTGACGGCGCTCCTCGCCCACCGTGACTCCGACGCGCGGCTCGAGCTCGAGGACGACGGTCGGGTGGTCCGCGAGGTCGGGACGTACCTCCAGGGTGGGACCCACACGAGCTCGCAGACGCTCATCAACGCGCTCGATCTGCTCTTCCCCGTGGTGGAGCGCGACCCGGAGCTCCGTGACCGGGTGATCGCCGACCGGCTCCTCGCCCAGCGCGTCGTCCACGAGACGCTCCGGCTGCGGCCGACGACGCCCAGGATCAAGCGTCGGGCCGAGGCGGACACGGCGGTCGCCGGCGTGAAGATCCCGAAGGACGCCCCCGTCGTCCTCGACGTGGCGACGGCGAACCGCGATCCGCGCCTGTTCGGCCCGAACGCCGACGACTTCGACCCCGACCGTCCCCTCCCCGACGACGTCGCCCGGTGGGCGCTCTCGTTCGGCGGCGGGCCGCACCAGTGCCCCGGCCGGAGCGTGGCCGGGGGCTTCCCGGTCCCGTCGAGCTTCGAGCCGGACGACGACCACCTGTACGGCCTCGTCGCGTACATGCTCCAGGCCGTCCTCCGGCGTGGCGTCCGGCCCGACCCGGATCGGAGCGCGGTCCGCGATACCCGGACCGAGCGCTACACGCGCTGGAGCGAATACCCCGTCGTCTTCGACCCGCCCCGCGAGGCCGTCCCGGCCTGATCGAGAATCAGTGGCGGGACGTCCACTCGAGGATCACCGCCGCCGTTCGCTCGGGGACCTGCCAGAAGAACCCGTGGGTCGCGCCGGGAATGACGGCCTGTTCGGCCCCCGCGATGTGCTCGGCGAGGTAGGCCGACTGGTCCCAGTGGACGCCCGTCCCGGCCTCGTGCGTGTCGCGGTCGCCCACGACGACCAGGCTCGGGACCGCGATCTCGCCGAGGCGCTCGGCGGTCTGGTGCTCCTGGCGGGCCACGACGTGGCGGAGATACTCCTCGAGCGTCGGGCGGTGATCCCAGAAGGCCTGCACGAGCCAGTCCACCGTCTCCGGCTCGGCGGCAGCAAACTCGGGCGTGAAGAACGTCCGCGCGATGTGATCGCGCATGTAGCCCTCGTAGCCGCGTTCGATCAGGTCGCGGGCCGTGTGGACGGGAATGCCCCGCGTGACCGGCCGGTCGTCGCGGAACTGGCCGGGGCCGGTCGCGGCCAGCACGAGCGAGCGGACGCGATCGGGCCGGTCGAGCGCCATCCACTGGGCGACGCGGCCGCCCATCGAGTGGCCCACGACGTGCGCACGCGGCAGGTCGAGCGCGTCGAGCAGGGCGAGCGCGTCGGCGGCGAAGCGTCGCGTCGAGTATCGCCCGGGCTGCGAGGGGCTGTCGCCCGTGCCGGCGTGATCGAACGTCAGGACGGCATGGCGTCGGGCGACGAGATCGACGAAGGCCGGCGGCCAGGTCGCGCCGGGGTAGCCCGTGCCGGCGACGAGCACGAGTGGATCGCCCGAGCCGACGAGGCGGTAGGCGATCCGATTTCCTGCCGCGTCGGCGGTGCCCGTGGCGTCGGCCACGCTCAGTCCGGATCGCCGCCGCCGGGACGGTCGACGCCGGCAGCGGCCCTGGCGAGCATGTCCTGGTCCGCCTCGAGGATCCCGGGCCAGCGGTCGGGCCACGCGCCGTCGAGCGAGAGGTTGCCCTTCACGCCGAGCGCGCGCTCGATGAAGTTGTTCCGGACGAGCAGGTAGCGGACCGGCTCGTCGCCCTCCTGGTGGTGCTGGCGGTGGACGTGAAGAGGCGGCGCGAGCAGGTCGCCGGGGCCCCACGTGATCGTCGCCTGGCGCCCGTCGTCCGAGCGGAGGACGGTCCGTCCGTGGCCGCGGAGGATCAGCATCCCCTCCTCGGCGAACGGCAGGTGCTCTCGGACGTGACCGCCGACGCCGATCTCGAACAGGAGGTGATCGAGCATCCGGTGGCCGCCCATCGAGAACCGGCGGACCGAGACGGCCTGGCCGGCTTCCGGATCGGGCTCGACGGCCTCGTCGACGAAATCGGGGATGTAGTTGACCTTGACCTTGCCGTAGTTGCCCTCACCCCGGGCCGTCCAGAAGTCGGGCTCGTCGGCGTAGCGGTCGCCGAACCGGAAGTCGTTGGCGTAGACGAAGTCGCGGCTGTGGAAGAGCTTCCGGAGCAGCCGGGTGTTCTTGAAGGCGAGCTGTCGCGCGGGCCGGTCGGGGTCGCCGTTGTAGTGCTTGTGCCAGGCGTTCGCCGGGATCGTCACGACGTCGCCGGCCTTCCAGTCGACGCGCTGGTCGGGCACGTCCTCGCCCTGGCGCAGCTCGCTCCAGCCATGGCCCGAGACGATGTAGAACGTGGCCTCGTCGAGGTGCCGATGGCCCTTCTTCTCGCCACCCGGGGCGATGACCGAGAGGTGGATTCCGAGGGTCGTGTTGCCGCCGAGGCCGTCGAAGGCGGCCGCGAGCGAGTTGCGCTTCGGGCGGGGCACGACCGGGAACTCAGGGATGTTGCGGGCCACGACGCCCTCGACCATGAGGAACTGGCGCTTCTCGTCGTAGTAGGCACCGGTGACGGTCGTCGTTCGCACCTGGGTCATCTCGCGCTCCTCGTGGTCGACCGCTACGCTCCGTGCCGGGGCCGCAGGGCGCGTCGCGGCCGTCGCCGCGGCCTCAACATGCGCACAAGTCGGAAGGTCTCGTACACAATCTAGCAGTCTTTGTTACCATTGCCGCCGCTGTAACCCGATCGCTCGACCGTGCCCGCGGCCCTCGTCGTGCCTTCGTCCCCGACGGCCCGACCGCCGATCCCGAGGTCTCGATGATCCCCCGCTTCGCGCTCGTCCGCGCCCGCAGCCTCGAGGAGGCGTTCGACGCCTTCGCGTCCGCGGACGGGGAGGGCGCGTACTTCGCCGGCGGGACCGAGCTCCTCCAGGTGATGAAGATGGGCCTCGCGACATTCGGCACGCTCATCGACCTCAAGCCGATCGCGGCGCTCCACGGCATCGACGCCGCGGACGGCGGCGCCGTTCGAATCGGCGCGGCGACGTCCCATCGCGAGATCGAGCGCTCCGCCCTGATCGCCGATCGCATCCCGGCGCTGGCCGGGCTCGAGAGCCGCGTCGCGAACATCCGCGTTCGGAACCAGGGCACGTTCGGCGGCAATCTCGCCTTCGCCGAGCCGCACTCTGATCCCGCGACCTTCCTGCTCGCCTGCGATGCGGCCGTCGAGCTCGCCGGACCGGCCGGCGCGCGGCGGCTTCCCGTCGGCGAGTTCGTGATCGGGCCGCTGGCGACGGCGCGCGAGCCGGACGAAGTGCTCGTCGCGATCGAGCTGCCGGCGCCCGCGGCCGGCGAGGGCCGGGGCTACGCCAAGATCGCCTTCTTCGAGCGACCGGCGGTCTCGGTCGGCGTCCGAGTCGTCGTGTCCGACGGCTCGATCACGGACGCCCGCGTCGCGGTCGGCTCGATCGTCGAGGCGCCCGCGGTCGTTCCCGCGGCGGCCGCCGCCCTCGTGGGCACTCCCGTCTCCGGGCCGCCGAACGGCGAGCTGGACGACGCGGTGGCCCGAGCGTCCGAGGCCTTCGCCGACCTCGATGCGATCGAGGACCTCAACGGCTCGGCCGACTACAAGCGGCACCTCGCGGGCGTGCTGCTTGCGCGAGCGGCGAGCGACGCGGTGACCGAGGCGGTGGCGCATGGCTGAGGAGCGACGGGCTGCGATCTCCGAGCGTTCGATCGACCTCGCATTCGAGGTCAACGGACGGCCACGATCGCTCCGGATCGAGCCCCGCGAGACTCTCGCCGAGGTCCTCCGCGACCGGCTCGCGCTGACAGGGACCAAGGTCTCCTGCGACGCGCAGGTCTGCGGCGCGTGCACGGTCCTCGTCGACGGCCTCGCCGTGAGCGCCTGCACCTTCCTCGCGGCCGACGCCGAGGGCCGCCGGGTCCGGACGGTCGAGGGGCTCGCCGTCGACGGCCGGCTGACAGCGCTCCAGCAGGCGTTCATCGACCGGGCCGCGTTCCAGTGCGGCTTCTGCACGTCGGGAATGCTGATGGCCGCAACCGCGCTCCTCGAGGACGTGCCGTCGCCGACGGCCGAGCAGGTCGTCCACGGCCTCGAGGGCAACCTCTGCCGCTGCACCGGCTATGCCCCGATCGTCGAGGCGGTGCTCGAGGCCGCGGCGGCCGGAGATGACCGGGCGGCCGAGGGGGACACGCCGTGAGACGCGTCACGACCCGCGAGTCCGCTCCCGCGCCGATCGGCGAGCCGATTCCCAGGCGCGACGGGATCGCCAAGGTGACGGGCGCGGCGACGTACGCGACCGACGTCGCGCTGCCGGGGATGACCCACGCGAAGGTCCTCCGGAGCCCGTACGCCCATGCCCGGATCGTCTCGATCGACACCGTCGCGGCACGCGCGCACCGGGGCGTCATCGCCGTCGTGACGGCGGACGACCTGGCCGACGTCGAGCTCATCTATGGCCACGCCGTGGCCGACCATCCGCTGATCGCCACCGGCAAGGTCAGATTCGCCGGCGAACCCATCGTCGGCGTGGTGGCCGAGGACGCGGTGACCGCCGAGGAGGCCCTCGCGCTCGTCGACGTCCGGTACGAGCCGCTTGCGTACGTCACCGACGTGTCCGCGTCGCTGGCGCCCGACGCGCCGGTGATCCACGAACGCCCCGGCGAGCAGCGCGCGCACCGTGGCTTCGAGGAGGACATCGAGCGGACCGCGCCGAACGTCTGCTCGGCCTCACGACAGCAGTGGGGCGACGTCGACGCCGCCTTCGCCGAGGCCGCGCTCGTCGTCGAGGGCGAGTTCCGTTACCCACTCTGCTACGCCTACGCGATGGAGCCGTACACCGCCGTCGCGAGCTGGTCCGAGGGCGCGCTGACGGTCTGGACCTCTGCCCAGCACCCGTACATGGTCCGCGACGACCTCGCCCATTGCTTCCACCTGCCGCTCTCCGCGGTCCGCGTCATCGTCCCGTACGTCGGCGGCGGCTACGGCAGCAAGTCGTACACGAAGATCGAGCCGCTGACGGCCGCCCTGGCGCTCCGGGCCGGCCGGCCCGTCCGGCTCGCGCTGAGCGTCGAGGAGGCGATCCTCACGACGCGCGGCGACGGTGCACGCATCCGACTGGCGAGCGCCTTCGACCACGAGGGCCACCTGCTCGGGCGACGGGCGACCGTCCTCCTCGACACCGGCGCGTACGCGGAGAACTCGCCGCTGGTCGCGCGCAAGGCCGCGAACCGGCTCGGCGGCCCGTACCGTATCCCGGCCCTCGACGTCAGCTGCTCGGCGGTCTACACGAACACGGCGCCGGCGAGCTCGTTCCGCGGGTTTGGGGCACCGCAGGTGACGTTCGCCGCGGAGTCGCAGATGGACGAGGCGGCGGAGCGGCTCGGGCTCGATCCGCTCGAGCTGCGGCGCCGGAACGTCCTCGCTCCCGGTGAACGGCCCTGGCCGAGGGTGCGCGGCATCGACGCGGACGTTGGGGCGGACCTCGGGCTCGCGGCCGAGGAGCTCGAATGGGATGCGCCCGCGGTCGCCGGGCACGGCAAGGCGATCTCGATCTCGGCATCGGACGCCGGTTCGGAGCCGGTGACGACAGCCGTGGTCCGGGTCCACAGCGACGGATCCGTGACCGTCACGGCGGGCAGCACCGAGATCGGCCAGGGTTCGTCGACCGTCCTCGCCCAGATCGCGGCTGGCGAGATGGCGGTCCCGCTCGAGCGCGTCCACCTGGTCCAGAGCGATACCGCGGCGGTCAGCTACGACCGCTCGACCGGTGCCTCGCGGACCACGACCCTCATGGGCCTCGCGATCCAGCGTGCCGCGCAGGACGCGCGGGCACAGCTCGTCCGCTGGGCCGAGGAAGCCCTGGCGCCCGACGGCCCGGCTGTCGTCGAGGAGCGCGACGGCGTGTCGATCGGCGGCCGGCACCACGACTGGGGCGACCTCGTCCGGGCCTGGTTCGGCGGCGCGAGCGGCGAGGTCGTCGGCCGCGGCTACGTCCGCCGGGCCGGCGCGACCGAGGAGATGCCGCCCTTCTGGGAGGTCGGGTGCGTAGGCGTCGAGGCCAGCGTCGACGAGGAGACGGGCGAGATCCGGCTCGAGCGGCTGGTGACGGTCGGCGACGTCGGCTGCGCGATCAACCCGCAGCTCGTCGAGTCGCAGGACATCGGCGCCGCGGTCATGGGCCTCGGGATGGCGATGCGGGAGGAGCTCGTCTACGAGGACGGCAACCTCATGAACGGCAACATGTTCGACTACCGCGTCCCGCGCGCGGGCGACATCCCGCCGCTCCGGACGGTCGTCGTCGAGCGCGGCGACGGGGTCGGGGCCTACGGCGCGAAGGGCGGCGGCGAGGGCTCGCTCAACCCGGTTGCCTCCGCGATCGCGAACGCGGTCTACCGTGCGGCGGGCATCCGGCTCCGCGAGGCGCCGTTCACGCCCGAGCGCGTCTGGCGGGCCCTGCAGG
>DASXWX010000314.1:0-1745 GCA_036503395.1 Candidatus Limnocylindrales bacterium | reverse complement strand
ACGAAGCCGCACGTGAACATCGGCACGATCGGCCACATCGACCACGGCAAGACGAGCCTGACCGCGGCGATCACGAAGTACCTCCACCTGAAGGGTGGCTCCGAGTACCGCGCGTTCGACACGATCGACAACGCGCCCGAGGAGCGCGAGCGCGGGATCACGATCGCGATCGCCCACGTCGAGTACGAGACCGACGCCCGCCATTACGCCCACGTCGACTGCCCCGGGCACGCCGACTACATCAAGAACATGATCACCGGAGCCGCCGAGATGGACGGCGCGATCCTGGTCGTCGCCGCGAGCGACGGGCCGATGCCCCAGACGAGGGAGCACATCCTCCTCGCCCGCCAGGTCGAGGTCCCGTACATCGTCGTCTTCCTCAACAAGGTCGACGCGGTCGACGACCCCGAGCTGCTCGACCTCGTCGAGCTCGAGGTCCGCGAGCTGCTCACGAAGAACAACTTCCCGGGCGACGACGTGCCGGTCATCCGCGGCTCCGCGCTCAAGGCGCTCGAGGCGCCCGACGACGCGAGCAACGAGGCGTACGCGCCGATCCAGGCGCTCATGGACGCCGTCGATTCGTACATCCCGACCCCCGAGCGCCCGGTCGACCGACCCTTCCTCATGCCGGTCGAGGACGTCTTCGGCATCAAGGGCCGGGGCACGGTCGCGACGGGGAGGATCGAGCGCGGCGTCGTCAAGGTCGGCGAGGAGGTCGAGCTCGTCGGGATCCACCCGGCGACGCGCAAGATCGTCGTCACCGGCGTCGAGATGTTCAAGAAGCTCCTCGACGAGGGCCGTGCCGGCGACAACGTCGGCTGCCTCCTGCGCGGCATCGAGCGCGACGAGATCGAGCGCGGCCAGGTCCTGGCCAAGGCGGGCTCGGTCACGCCGCACACGAAGTTCGCGGCCCAGGTCTACGTCCTCACGAAGGAGGAGGGCGGGCGCCACACGCCCTTCTACAACGGCTACCGGCCGCAGTTCTACCTGCGCACGACCGACGTGACCGGCGCGATCACCCTGCCCGACGGGGCCGAGATGGTCATGCCCGGCGACAACGTCGAGATGCAGGTCGAGCTCATCACCCCGATCGCGCTCGAGACCGGCCAGCGCTTCGCCATCCGCGAGGGTGGCCGGACCGTCGGCGCCGGCGCGATCACCAGCATCAGCGCATAACGAGATGGCAAAGCAGCGGATCAGGATCCGCCTCAAGGCCTACGACCACCGGCTGCTCGACCAGTCGGCGGCGCAGATCGTCGAGACCGCCCAGCGGACCGGCGCGGACGTCGTCGGTCCCGTTCCGCTGCCGACCCGGAACGAGAAGTTCACGGTGCTCCGCTCGCCGTTCATCGACAAGGACAGCCGCGAGCAGTTCGAGATCCGGACCCACAAGCGCCTCGTCGACATCCTCGAGCCGAGCTCGAAGACCATCGATGCCCTCATGCGGCTGTCATTGGCAGCCGGCGTGGACATCGAAATCAAGATGTGACCCGATGAGCATCGGATTGCTCGGCCGCAAGGTCGGGATGACCTCGGTCTTCCAGGAGGACGGGACGATGATCCCGGTGAGCGTCGTGTCGGTCCAGCCGAACACGGTCACCCGGGTCCGGACCGGCGAGCGCGACGGCTACACGGCGATCCAGCTCGGGATCGAGCCCAGCCGCCGGCTGTCGAAGCCCGAGGCGGGCCAGCTCGCCGGCGACCTGCCGAAGGTCGCGACGATCCGCGAGTTCCGCGTCGACGAC
>DASXWX010000313.1:0-11412 GCA_036503395.1 Candidatus Limnocylindrales bacterium | reverse complement strand
CGGCTTCTCGTAGTGCTCGCGACGGCGAGCCTCGGCGAGGATGCCGCTCTGCTGGATCTTCTTGTTGAAGCGGCGGAGGGCGCTCTCGAAGGTCTCGTTCTCTCCCACGCGGACTTCTGCCACTACCGGATTCACCTCCTCGGGCTGGTCGTCGTGCCCGGCCTCCCGCGCTCGGAGCCCACCGGCGCGGTGCCAACGTCGCCCAATGCACGAACAGCCGTTCGGGCGTCGGGGCCGCCGCAGGATAGCGGAGGCGTTCGAACGGGGTCAACGAGCCCTCGATCGAGGGCCGTACGATGCCGCCGTGCCCGACACCCTCCTCGATCTCGTCGACGGCGCCGTCGCGCGCTTCGCCGAACGCGAGGCGCTGGCCCTGCGACGCGACGAGGGCGAGGACCTGCGGTGGTCGTACGCCGAGCTCGGACGCCGGTCGAGGATTGCGGCCTGGCGCCTCCGGGCGGCCGGCCTCGACCGGGGCGACCGCCTCCTGACGTGGTCCCCCTCGACGCCCGAGCTGCCGGCCCTTTACGTCGCCGCCATGAGGATCGGGGCCGTCCTGGTCCCGCTCGACCTCCGGATGGCGCCCGACGCGATCGCCCGGATCAGCGCGAGGGCCGATCCGCGGCTGCTGGTGATCGGCACGGGGCGAGACGCGCCGGATCCCGCCGACGGTGGGGTTACTGGGGTCATGTCGGTGACGCTCGACAGCCTGACCGCAGACCCGGACGCGTCGTTTCCCGCGGACTGGGAGGAACAGGTCGAGGGCTGGCTCCGGCCGACCCCGACCGACGTCTACGCGCTCATCTTCACGAGCGGCACGACCGGCTCGCCGAAGGGCGTCATCCTCGCCCACGACAACGTCCTGGCGACGATCGAGACCGTCCACCGCCGGATCCTCCCGCTCGAGCATCGGGTCGTGTCGCTGCTGCCGCTGTCCCACCTGTTCGAGCAGGCGATCACGCTCTACTACGCCCTCGACGTCGGCGCCGACATCCTCTACGTCCGGAGCCGGAGCCCGCGGGTGATCTTCGAGGCCATCCGTGACCACCGGACGACGTCGATCGTCGCCGTGCCCCAGCTCCTGCAGCTCTTCTGGGACGCAATCGAACGGGAGGCCGAGCGTTCGGGCCGCCGTGCGGCCTTCGACCGGCTCCGGGCGATCGCCAGGCATCTGCCGTACGCGGTTCGGCGCCGCCTCTTCCGGTCGGTCCACCGTCGCCTCGGCGGCGGTTTCCGGCTCCTGGTCTCGGCCGGCGCATTCCTGCCGCCCGCGCTCCAGCAGGCGTGGGAAGACCTCGGGGTCATCGTCCTCCAGGGCTACGGTGCGACCGAGACCGGGTTCGTGACCTGCAACTCGCTCGACGACCACGCGCCGGGAACGGTCGGTCGGCCGGCCCCGACGGGCGAGGTCCGGATCGCCGACGACGGCGAGATCGAGTTCCGCGGGCCAACGCTCTTCAAGGGCTACTGGCACGACCCGGACGCGACGGCGGCCGCGTTCACCGAGGACGGCTGGTACCGGACCGGCGACATCGGCCGCTTCGACGAAGGCGGACACCTCCACCTCATGGGCCGATCGAAGGACATCGTGGTCCTCCCGAACGGGCTCAACGTCTATCCCGAGGACATCGAGAACGAGCTCCGGATCGCGGGGCTGAAGGACGCGATCGTCGTCGAGACGCGACCGGGGCGGATCGAGGCCGTCGTGCTCGCACCGGGCGTGGAGGACCGCGCCGTCGACGCCGCGGTCCGGGCAGCGAACGGCCGACTCGCCGTCCACCAGCGCGTCGGCGCCTGGCGGCGCTGGCCCGACGACGACTTCCCACGGACGCACACCCTGAAGGTCCGCCGCAACGAGGTCCGCGACTGGGCCGTCGAGGTCGCGCCCCTGCCTGTCCGCGAGGGCGAGCCGGGATAGATCGCTACGCCGCGATCACGCGCGGATCTCGTAGCCCATGCCGACGGTGGCGAGCGCGTCGGCGATCTGCGGCGCCCGCTCGTCGGTCACGGCGCTCGGCGCCCAGGAATAGAAGATCAGCGTCGAGCCGACCTGGCGCAGAACGAAGCGCGCGTCGGGTGGGAACTGGACGCGGCCCGGTCCCGACTCCACGTACGCGACCTGCTCTTCCGCCGCGGCCGTCGCCGCCTGCGACGTGGCCAGCTCGTAGATCACGAAGAAGCCGTGGTCCAGGTCGTTCGGGAGCTTCACCTGGTAGACGGCTCGAGGCGCCGCCGCGAGCGTCGGCGCCTCAGGCGGACGGAACGGCACCTGCGGCACCGAGACCGGAAGCCCGCGTGATCCGAGCGCCTCGCCGGCGATCGCGGCCGTCGCTCCGATCGCCGGCGTCACCGTGGTCGACGGGCCCGGCGCGGCCGGTATCTCGATCGCGTTTCCCGCCCCGAAACCACACGACGCCACGAGGGCTGCCAGTGCCGCGAGGGCGCCGAGCGTCGAGTGCCTCATCCGGGCGGCCAGGCGAGCCGCCGGCCGCCGAGGACGTGAAGGTGGAGGTGGTCGACGCTCTGGCCCGCGTCGGGACCGACGTTGAAGACGAGCCGATAGCCCGTCTCCACTCGCCCATCGGCAGCCGCGACCCCGTTCGCCATCGAGAACATCGCCGCCAGCAGGTCGCCGTGATGCTCGGCGAGATCGGCCGCCGAGGCGACGTGCTCGCGCGGGATGACGAGGACGTGGGTCGGCGCCTGCGGGTTGATATCGCGAAACGCGAGCACCCGCTCGTCCTGCGCGACGACGTCGGCCGCGACGTCGCCCGAGACGATCCGGCAGAAGAGGCAGTCGACGGCCATCAGTCCCCTCCGAAGGGCGATGCAGGGAGCAACGGCACCGTGGTCACCACAGGTCCGGCTTCGCGCTCATGAGCAGCCCGATCGTTCCCGTCAGCCCCGCCATCGCGTACGAGACGTACCGCTGACGCCGGGCCCGAGCACGCCACGCCGCGTCGTCGCGCAGCCCGCGAACACCGACGAGGCGGATCAGATCGGGCCGCTGGACGAAGAACGCGAGAACGAGGTTCGCCGCGTAGATCGCGAGGGCGACGAGCAGCCAGGGCTGCGCGAGGAGGCTGGTGCCGATGGCGACGACGAGCGCGGCCCCGGATGCCGCGACGGCGAGCGCGAGTGGGGCCGTGGCCCGCGCCTGGAGTGCAACAAGGGCCCGGACGACCGGCCGCGCCGACTCGGACGGACGCGCGCCGATCCGCAGCGCGAACGGCAGCAGCAGCGACGGCAGCAGCAGCGAGCAGGCGAGCGCGACATGGATCGCGATCAGGACGGGGATGAGGGGCACGTCCGGATTCTATGCGGGCCCGGCTGAGGCTCCCGACTGGCCGGGGCCGACGGGTCGCTGGGCTTCGAGAAGGACCCATTCGCCCTCGGCCGACCGGCCCGTGATCCGCAGCCCGACGGCTTCGAACGCCGCCTGAACGTCGGCCTCGCGGTCGACGAAGATCCCCGAGGCGATGAGGACGCCGCCTGGGCGGAGCTCCCGCTCGAGCCGCCCGGCAAGCTCGACGAGCAGCGACGCGATCAGGTTCGCGAGGACGACGTCGAAGGGCCCCTCGCCGCTCGGAACCGAGCCGCGTCTCGCTCGGATCCGGCGCGCGACGCGGTTCCGCCGCGCGTTCGCCACCGTGGCGTCGACGGCGATCGGGTCGGGGTCGAGGCCGAGAACGTCCGCGCCGCCGAACCGCGCCGCGCAAACCGCCAGGATTCCCGAGCCGCAGCCGACGTCCAGGACGCGCACGCCGCGGACCCGCCCGGCCTCGGCGAGGCGCTCGAGCGCCGCGAGGCAGAGCCGGGTCGTCGGATGGAGGCCGGTGCCGAACGCCATGCCGGGATCGAGGGCGAGGACGACGTCGTCCACCTTCGCTCGATGGCGACGCCACGTCGGCCGGATCACGACCCGGCGCCCGACGCGAAGCACCCGGAAGTGCGACTTCCAGGCCTCCGCCCAGTCCGACTCGTGGACGACGCGGGTGGTCAGCTCGCCGATCGGTCGAAGCTCGAACGCCTGGAGGTGCCCCAGGGCGCGACGCACGTCGTCGACGACGCCGCGAACGGCCCGCGCGTCACCGCCTGGAACGTACGCCCGGACAACCGCGGGCTCGTCGATCAGGACGCGTGCAGAGAGCCCCTCGTCGACGAGCTCGAACGCCGGCTCGACGCTCGTTCCGCCGCCGGCGTGGCGCGACAGGATCTCGCTCACGGCCTCGACCGCCTCGGGATCCGCGACGACCGAGAGCTCGATCCACGTCGCGTCGGCGGAGGTGCCGTCGTCCGGCTCTCCCCCGCGAAGGTTGCTACCCGAGTGCGTCACGGACGCGTTCGAGGATCCCCTCGCCGTGCCCGACCGGCTCGCCCCGCTCCACGGCGAGCGACTCGAGCAGCTCCCGCTCGCGCTTTGTCAGCCGCGTCGGGACCGTCACGTTGACGAGGACGTGGAGGTCGCCGCGGGCGTTCGACCGCCGCAGGTGCGGGACGCCGCGACCGCGGAGGCGGATCTCCGTCCCGGGCTGGGTCCCCGGGCGGATCTCGAGCGGCTCGTCGCCCTCGACGGTCGGGATCGTCACCTCCGTGCCGAGCGCCGCCTGGACCATCGAGACGTCGACCTCGTGATAGAGCTCCGTCCCGTCGCGCCGGAGCGTCGGATGGGCCGCGACGTGGACGGCGACGTAGAGGCTTCCCGGCGGTCCGCCGCGTGGGCCCACCTCACCCTCGTTCGACAGGCGGATCTGGTGGCCCTCGTCGATCCCCGCGGGGACGCTCACCCGGATCGAGCGCTTTCGTTGGATCCGTCCCTCGCCCTGGCAGGTGTCGCAGCGCTGCTCGATGATCCGGCCCTCGCCGCGACAGCGTGGGCAGGCGGCAACGTTGACCATCTGGCCGAGCATCGTCTGGCGAACCGAACGGACCTCGCCGCGACCGTCGCACTGGGGGCACGTGATCGACGAAGTCCCCGGCGCGGCGCCGCTGCCGCCGCAGGTCTCGCAGCGAGCGAGTGCGGTGTACTCGATCTCCTTCTCGGTGCCGCGGACCGCCTCCTCGAAGCTGATCCGCAGGTCGTAGCGGAGGTCCGCCCCGCCGGCGGGTCTTCCGCGCCGGACACCGCCCGCCGCGCCGGTCCCGAAGAACGCGTCGAACAGGTCACCGAAGCCGCCGAGACCGCTGCCGAAGCCGAAGTCGCCATTCGCCCCGAGATCGCCCAGGCCGGCCCGGCCGAACATGTCGTAGGCCTGCCGACGCTCCCGGTCGGAGAGGACCTGGTAGGCCTCGTTGATCTCCTTGAAGCGCTGGTGGGCCTCGGGGGACGCGTTCACGTCGGGGTGCCACTGCTGGGCCAGCTTGCGGAAGGCGCGCTTGATCTCGGCGTCGCTCGCCCCGCGCGCGACCCCGAGCACTTCGTAGTAATCGGTCTCGACGGCCATTTCCGATCAAGTGTATTGATCGGGTCCCGGACCTCTCTCGTACGAGGGCTCCCCGACCGGCCTGTCGGCGAGATCCCGGGCGCGTCGGAGGATGGTCTCGAGCATCGGCGGCGTGAGCCTCCCGGTGAACGTGTTCTGCTGGCTCGGGTGGTACGTGCCCAGAAGCTGGAACGGCGCGACGGTCGCCTCGGCGCCGTGGCCGAAGCGCGGCCGCGGCCGCGGAACCGGGATCCCGAGGGCGGTCAGCGCCCGGAGCGACCCGTCCCAGCCGAACCCCCCGAGCGCCACGATCACCCGAACCTGGGGCAGGAGCTCGATCTCCCGGGCGAGCCAGGGCAGGCACCGGTCGCGCTCGTCGGTGGTCGGCCGGTTGAGCGGGGGCGCGCAGCGCACGACGGCGGCGACGCGCACGTCGCTGAGCTCGAGCCCATCGTCCACTCGCCGGCTCGCCGACTTGTTCGCGAAGCCCGTCGCGTGGAGGGCTGCCCAGAGGAAGTCGCCCGAGGCGTCGCCCGTGAAGACCCGGCCCGTTCGGTTCCCACCATGGGCCGCCGGCGCCAGGCCGACCAGCAGGATCCGCGCCTCTGGATCGCCGAAGCCCGGCAGCGGTCGCGCCCAGTAGGTCTCGTCGCGAAACCGGGCGACCTTCTCGATCGCCACCTGCTCCCGCCACGCGACGAGTCGTGGGCAGGCCCGGCATTCGACCATGGCTGTGGCAAGGGCGTCGAGATCGTGCGAGGCGACTGCCTGCCGGCGGACGTCGTCAGCGTCGAAGGCGGGCTCGGCCGATGCCCCGGCCACCTACTTCAGCAGCAGCCGGTCGAGACGGCGGGCGACGACGAGGAGCCCGCCCAGACCGAGCAGACCGAGGTAGGCGATGTTGACCACGATCGAGGGGTCGACCGCGCCGGTGGTGAGCTGTCGGAGCAGCGAGACGCCCTGGTAGAGCGGCGTGATCGTGACGATGGTCCGAAGCGGCTCCGGGTACGCCGTGATCGGATAGAACGTCGCCGAGAAGAGGAACAACGGCAACGTGACGACGATGATGAAGTCGAAGTCCTGCCAGTTCCGGATCCAGGTCGTGGCGGCCATGCCGACCGACGCGAAGGCGAACCCGATGAGCAGCGCGGCCGGCACGGCCAGGACCGCGAGGGGTGACTGGGCGAGCCCGAGGACGGCGACGACGACGAGGAAGCCGACGGCGTACAGACCGCCGCGGATGAGGGACCAGGCGACCTCGCCGACCGCGACGTCGCCGATCCCCAGGGGTGTCGAGAGGATCGCGTCGTAGGTCTTCGAGTAGCGCAGCTTGAAGAAGACGTTGAACGTGGATTCGTACACGGCTCCATTCATCGCGCTCGTCGCGAGCAGACCCGGCGCGACGAAGACCCCGTACGGGATCGGCTGCCCGGCCGGCCCGGGAACCGACCCGATGAGCGCCCCGAGCCCGAAGCCGATGCCGAGCAGGTAGAAGAGCGGCTCGAAGAAGCCGGACACGATCACCAGCCACGTCCGGCGGTAGACCATGACGTTGCGTTCGACGAGACGCGGCGCGCGCGGTCCCGAGATGAGCGGCGGCAGGATCCGGGTCGTCAGGGTCATGGCCTACTTCACCAGTGCCCGCCGGAACGTGACGAGCGCGATCGCCGTACCGACCGTGACGAAGGCCACGAGCATGACGAGGTGGACGATCGCGAGCGGGAGATCCATCCGCCCGAGCGTCAACTGGCGGATCAGGTCGACCCCATGCCAGAGGGGCGTCGCCCAGGCGATCGGTCGGATGACCGCGGGCAGCTGCTCGATCGGAAAGAACGTGCCCGAGAACAGGAAGAGCGGGGTGATCCCGAACCGGAAGATCGCATTGAAGCCCTGGTCGTTGCGCTGGGTCGGCGTGAAGGCCGCGATCGGCGCCGCGAATGCGAGCCCCGTCAGCGCGGCCGCCGGCACGGCGAGGATCGCGAGCGGCGAGAGCGTCAGCCCGAAGACGGTCATGACCACCAGGAAGACGGCCGACGAAAGGAGCAGGCGGAGGCCAACCCAGCCGATCTCGCCGAGGACGATCCCGGAGATCGTGAGCGGCGTCGCGAGCATGCCGTGGTACGTCTTGTCCCAGACGATCCGGCCCATGATCGGGTAGGTCATCGCGAACCCGCCCGTCTGCATGGCCTGGGCGGCCAGCAGCCCCGGCGCCAGCCAGGCCGCATAGGGCACGCCGGCGAGCGCCGTGCTCGCGTTGCCCGACGAGTCGACGAACCGACCGAGCCCGAAACCCATCGAGGCGAGGAAGAGGACGGGCGCGAGGAAGGTCGTCACCAGGCCGCCCCGCCAGGTACGACGGAAGACCCGGAAGTCGTATTCGAGGACGCGGGCGGTGGCGGTCATCGCGGGCGAGCGGCGCTCACTCGATGAGGCTTCGGCCGGTCAGGCGGAGGAAGACGTCCTCGAGCGTCGAGCGTCGAACCAGGACGGTCTCGGGCCGAAGCCCGCGGTCGTGGACGGCGTCGACCGCCGCCTCCCCGTCGTCGGCGTAGAGCAGCATCCGGTCCGGCAGCTCCTCCACGCGGTCGGCGAGGCCGTCCAGCTGCCCGTTCAGCGTCTCCTGGACGCCCGCGGGGAATCGCAGCTCGACCACCTCGCGAGTCGAGTACTCGTCGATCAGCTGCCGGGGCGATCCCTCGGCCACGATCCGAGCCTTGTCCATGACCACGAGGCGGTCGCAGAGCTGCTCGGCCTCGTCCATGTAGTGGGTGGTCAGGATGAGCGTCTTGCCCTGCTGCTTGAGCCGGTAGAGGCGGTCCCAGAGCAGGTGCCGGGCCTGCGGATCGAGGCCGGTCGTCGGCTCGTCGAGGAGGAGCAGATCGGGCTCGTTGATGAGGCTGCGGGCGATGGTCAGCCGCCGCTTCATGCCGCCCGAGAGCGGCTCCACCTGGCTGTCCGCGCGGTCGAGGAGCTGGACGAAATCGAGCAGCTCGTCGGCCCGTCGGCGCGCCTCCCGCCGGCTGAGGTCGAAGTAGCGGCCGTAGATGATGAGGTTCTCGCGGACCGTCAGCTCCATGTCGAGGGTGTCCTGCTGGGGCACGACCCCGAGCCGTGACTTGATCGCGGGCGCATCCACCGCCGGATCCATCCCGAGCACCCGGAGCGTTCCCTCGGTGACCGGCGAGACACAGCCGATCATCCGCATCGTCGACGTCTTGCCGGCCCCGTTCGGGCCGAGGAAACCGAAGCTCTCGCCGCGAGCGACGTCGAACTCGATGCCGTCGACGGCCACGAACGACCCGAACCGCTTCGTCAGGTTCCGGGCGTGGATGAGCGCGTCCCCTCGCTCTCCGGTGGCGGGCGCAGGGGCGGCCGTTCCGAGGGCAGATTCCGGCTGGGTGACGGCGGTCGACATGAGCGGCCGATGGTACTCCAGCGCACCTCCCAACCCTGTCAGGTAAGTGACCGTGGAGTGCCGATTGCGAGGATCGCGAGCGTGGATGTGGTGCGGCTCGCCCGATCGGTACGCATCCTGCGCAGACGGCGCAGGTGGCGGCAGGAGGACCTGGCCGCGGTGGCGCGGATGTCGCGCAGCGCGATCGCACGGCTCGAGCAGGGTCGCGGCGACCACCTGACCATCGCGACGCTCGAGCGGGTCGCGGCCTCGCTCGACGCCCGCTTCGTCTGGCGGATCGACTGGCGCGGCGAGGCTCTCGACCGGCTCCTCGACGAGCGACACGCTGCACTCGTCGAGGCGGTCGTCGCTCGCCTCACAAGCTGGGGGTGGCTGTGCGCCGCCGAGGTCTCGTTTAGTGTGTACGGCGAACGTGGATCAATCGACATCCTGGCCTTCCACCCCGGCACGGCTGCCCTCCTTGTTGTCGAGGTCAAGACCGCGATCGGTGACAGTCAGGCCACCCTCATGACGCTCGACAGAAAGGCGCGACTTGCCCCACGCGTCGCCACCGAACGCGGCTGGGACCCCCGACAGGTGGCGCGACTCCTCGTCTTGCCCGACGAGTCCACACCCCGACGACAGATCGGACGTCTCGCCTCGACCTACGCCACGGCCTTTCCGGTACGTGGCCGGGAGCTGACGAGCTGGCTGCGACGACCGAAGCGCCGGGCCGTCGCAGGCATCTGGTTTCTGTCACTCGGACGCCAGGCGGTCGCCGGAGGCGGTTCATGGGCGGGCGGCAACGGAGCTCGACCGAAGGGTGCTGTCAGCCGACCGCCTGAGGTCCGGATGCCCGGAAATCGCCGATCTCCGGACCGGGTGAGATCCGGCTGACCGGAATCGTGCGGCGGAGCGGCCTGCGGCGGAGCGGCCGCCACCCGATGCCCGGAACACCAAGGGGCCGGGCGGGGCAAACGCCCCGCCCGGCCTCGTGACGAACGGCGGAGGAGGAGTGCCGCTCGTCAGACTTCCTTGAACTCGCCCTCGACCGTCTCCTCGCCGGCGCCCTCGGTGCCGTTCCCGGAAGAGGCTCCGGCGCCGGCGCGAGCCTCGGCGGCCTCGCCTTCCTCGCCCGCCGCGGCGCCCTCCGACCCGGCCGCCTCGGCCGCGGCCTGGTAGGCCGCCGTCGAGATCTTCGAGAGCGTCTCGGCGAGGGCCGATGCACCGGAGCGGACCGCCTCGAGGTCGGAGCCCTTCAGCGCCTCGCGGACCTGGCTGATCTGGTTCTCGGCGGTCGCCTTGTCCTCGGAGGGGACCTTGTCGCCGAGGTCCTTGAGCGTTCGCTCGGCCTGGTAGGTGAGCTGCTCGGCCTGGTTGCGGGTCTCGACCTCCTCGCGCCGGGCCTTGTCCTCGGCCGCATGCGACTCGGCGTCCCGAACCATCTTGTCGACGTCGTCCTTCGAGAGCATCGAGGACGCCGTGATCCGAACCTGCTGCTCCTTCGAGGTCGCCCGATCCTTGGCCCGCACGTCGAGAATGCCGTTCGCGTCGATGTCGAACGTCACCTCGATCTGGGGGATGCCCCTGGGAGCCGGCGGGATCCCGTCGAGGATGAAGCGCCCGAGGGTCTTGTTGTCGGCGGCGAAGTCGCGCTCGCCCTGGAGGACGTGGATCTCGACCTGGCCCTGGTTGTCCGAGGCCGTCGAGAACACCTGCGACTTCGAGGTCGGGATCGTCG
Organism: Candidatus Limnocylindrales bacterium; assembly: GCA_036503395.1. Taxonomy (GTDB): domain Bacteria; phylum Chloroflexota; class Limnocylindria; order Limnocylindrales; family CSP1-4; genus DASSHA01. The sequence continues at coordinate 854 of DASXWX010000313.1, read as the reverse complement.
TGTTCCGGTCGATGAGGCGGGTCATGACGCCGCCGAGCGTCTCTATCCCGAGCGAGAGTGGCGTCACGTCGAGGAGGAGGACGTCCTTCACCTCGCCCGCGAGCACGCCGGCCTGGATGGCCGCGCCGACGGCGACCACCTCGTCGGGGTTCACGCCCTTGTGCGGCTCCTTGCCGCCGAACATCGACTTGACGGCCTCGACGACGGCCGGCATCCGCGTCTGACCGCCGACGAGGATGACCTCATCGATGTCCTTCGCGCCGAGCCCGGCGTCCTTGAGCGCCGCGTTGACGGGCCCTTTCGTCCGCTCGACGAGGTCGGCCACGAGATCCTCGAGCTTCGCCCGCGAGAGCGTGACGACGAGGTGCTTCGGCCCGGTCTGGTCGGCGGTGATGTAGGGCAGGTTGATCTCGGTCGACGTCGTGGACGACAGCTCGATCTTCGCCTTCTCGGCGGCCTCCTTGAGGCGCTGCATGGCCTGCGGGTCCTTCGACAGGTCGATGCCCTGGTCCTTCTTGAACTCGGCCAGCAGCCAGTCGATGACGCGCTGGTCGAAGTCGTCGCCGCCGAGGTGCGTGTCGCCATTGGTGGCCTTGACCTCGAAGACGCCGTCGCCCAGCTCCAGGATCGAGATGTCGAAGGTGCCGCCGCCGAGGTCGTAGACGGCGATCTTCTCGTCGGTCTTCTTGTCGAGGCCGTAGGCGAGCGCCGAGGCCGTCGGCTCGTTGATGATGCGCTTGACGTCGAGGCCGGCGATGCGGCCGGCGTCCTTCGTCGCCTGGCGCTGCGTGTCGTCGAAGTACGCCGGGACGGTGATGACCGCCTCGGTTACCTTCTCCCCGAGATACGCCTCG